>SKNP01000060.1 GCA_007120485.1 Nitriliruptoraceae bacterium | reverse complement strand
GGACGGCGACGGTGGCTGAACATCCGGCGGCGACGGAGGAGGTCCCCGGCATCGATGTCGCCGGGGTGACGGCCTGGCTGGCCGAACGCAGCGACGTGAGCCCACCGCTGCACTTCGAGCTCATCGAAGGCGGCCGTTCGAACCTGACCTACCGCGTGACCGACGCGGCTGGACGCCGGGTGGTGCTGCGCCGCCCCCCGCTGCACGGCGTGCTCCCGTCGGCGCATGACATGGGACGCGAGCACCGGATCATCAGCGCCCTGGCCGATGCCGAGGTGCCGGTGCCGACGTGCATCGGGTACGAGACAGACGTCGAGGTGACGGGTGCACCGTTCTACGTGATGGACCACGTGGACGGCGTGGTGGTGCGGGATGCGGACGCTGCCCGGGAGCACCTGACGCCGGCGACCCGGATCGCGGCGGCCGAGGACCTCGTGGACGTGCTCGTGGCGTTGCACGGCACGGACGTGGACGCGGTCGGGCTCGGTGATCTGGCGCGCCGGGACGGGTACATCGAGCGTCAGCTGCGGCGCTGGCATCGGCAACTCGAGGACGGGCGGATCCGCGAGCTGCCGCTGCTCGACGAGGTCCACGAGCGGCTCGCCGCCGACATCCCGGTCCAGGGCCCCGCGAGCATCGTCCATGGTGACTACCGGCTCGACAACCTCATACTCGATCCCGCTGACGGTCGCGTCCGGGCCGTGCTCGACTGGGAGTTGACGACACTCGGGGATCCGCTCGCTGACCTCGGCCTCCTGCTGGTCTACTGGGCCCAGCCGGAGGATGTGACCATCCCGCTGCCGGATGCGCCGACCTTGGTCGACGGGTTCCCGGATCGCGACGTGCTGGCTGCGCGGTACGCCGCTGGCTCGGGTCGGGACGTCTCCCAGTTGGGCTTCTACGTGGCGTTCGGCTACTGGAAGCTGGCGTGCATCCTGGAAGGCGTGTACGCCCGGACCCGCTCGGGCGCCTACGGCGACGACACCTCGGGTGCGGAGCCGTTCGGACAGCTCGTGATCGAGCTTGGTGAACGAGCGGCCGAGGCCGCCGCTGATACCGGGCGATGACGACCGCTCGGCCGCGAGCGCTCCTCCTGGACTACGTCGGGGTGCTCACGCCGGACGTCTCGGCGTCCTGCGCCGCCTTCGAACGCGCCGTCGGGATCCCGGAGGGCCGGTGCTTCGATCTGCTCGTCACCGATGGCCAGGACGATCCGGATGGCGGTGTCATCGGCGCCCTCGAGCGAGGGGAGATCGCGACCGCGACCTTCGAGCGGCGGCTACGGCAGCTTTTGGAAGAGGACGGTGAGGTGCCGCCGGATGGCCCGCTGTTGCCGGGCCTGTTCGCCGAGGTGCGCCCGAGCGGTTGCCTGTGGGAGGTCGCCAGCCAGGTCCGCGCCGCCGGGGTGCCGACCGGCATCGTCTCCAACTCCTGGGGGTTGGCCATGTATCCGCGGGAGGAACTCGACGCGCGGTTCGACGTCCAGGTGCTCTCCGGCGAGGTCGGGCTGCGCAAGCCCGACCCGGCCATCTTCGAACTCGCGGCCGGTCGGCTCGGGATCCCTCCCAGCCATGGCGTCTTCGTCGATGATCACGCGGGCAACGTCGCCGCTGCTCGACAGGTCGGGATGATCGCCGTGCATCACGAGGGCGACGACGTTGCGACCGCCGCTCGTCTTCGCTCGTACTTCGGAGTCTGACGACGTCCCGGTCGGTATCAGCTCGGCTCGATCCCGCTCGACGAGGGCCGATCCAGCGCCAGGACCTCCGGACGTCGCGAGCGCAGCCGCCACCCGACGCTCGCGGCGATGAGGACGATCCCCCCGCCGGCGGCGTAGGCCGCTTGCGTGCCGAACAGGTCCGCCAGCCCAGCCAGTACCAGGGAGCCGACCCCTTCGGCGAGCGCCAGCCCGGCCACCATGGTCGCGGTGATCTGTCCCATGCGGCCTTTCGGTGCCAGCCGGAGGAAGGTCAGCTGGGGACCGACGATCCAGGCGGTCCCGGCGCCGACCAGGAGGTTGGCCGCCGCCACGCCGCCGGAGGTCCGGGCGATGGCGGCCAGGACCAGCGCGAGGCCGAGCAGGGTCAGGTGGGACAACTGGACGCGAGGCTGCCGAACCCGAGGGGACCGGCCAGCCCAAATCATGGCGATGACCTGCCCGGCGGGTGCCGAAGCGAGTACCAGTGGACGCAGCGGGTCGTCCGGCGCCGCGACGGTCGGGGCCAGCGCCTCCGGGAGCGAGGACACCAGACCGGTCACGATCACCAGCCCCCCGAGCATCCGAAGGACCGGGTCGCGCCGGATGTCCGCGAGCCCGCCGCCGATCGGCTGACGAGGTTCGCGCTCCTGGGCGCGCGGCAGGGGCAGTCGCAGCAGGACGACCGCGGCGAGCAGGAAGCTGGCGGCGTCGAGCAGCAGCGCGACGTTGGCCCCGAGCAACACGTACAGCGCTCCGCCGGTGAGGTAGCCGATCACCTGCGCGCCCTGGTCCGTGGAGCCGAGCAACGCGATCAGCGCGCCACGGTGTTCATCGTCGACGCCTTCGGCCATCGCCGCCGAGCGGACCGCAACGGTGGCGACCCGCACCGCGGCGAGGCCCGCGGCGGTCGCGAAGACCACCAGGACGCCGTCGAGCAGCACCGGGAGGCAGATCACGGCGGCACCGGTCACCTGCAGCGTCGCCAGGGCCCTGGGGCGGTCGAACCGGTCCAGCCACGGGCCGGCCACGATCCCGGTGAGCAGCGACGGGATGACCCCGACCGCCAGGACGATCGCCGCGCCGAGCGTCACCCCCGTGCGATCCGCCGCGAGGAACAGCAAGGCGCCCAGCCCGACGTAGTCGCCGATCGTCGACGTGGCCGCGGCGACCCACAGGCGCCGGACCGTGCCCGAGCCGAGCGCCGCTCGGTACCCCGACGTCGGCATCGAGACCTCTCGGTGGCGCGTGGACGGCGGGCGGCGGTGAGCGGGAGCCTAGGTGCGGAGCGTGGTCGTGGCACCACCATGCGGTGGACGCGCGCGTGGCCGCAGCACGTCCCGGGTCGGGTGCAGTAGGGTCCGCGCCATGACGACCTCTGATGCTTCCGAAGAACGCCTGGCGCTGTTCATCGACCACGAGAACGTGGCCATCGGTGCACGCGACATCGGCTTCCGTTTCGACCCCCAGCCGCTGCTGGATGCCCTCGCCGAGCGCGGGCGGCTGATCACCCGGCGCGCCTACGCCGACTGGAACCTGTTCCGCGACGACCGACGCGCCATGGTCGACGCGACCGTGGAACTGATCGAGATCCCGCAGCGCTCGGACTCGGTCCGCAAGAACGCGGCCGACATCCAGATGGCCGTCGATGCCATGGAACTCGCACTGACCCGCGAGTTCGTGTCGACCTTCGTGGTGATGTCCGGTGACTCGGACTTCACCCCGCTGGTCAGCAAGCTGCGGCAGCTGAACAAGCGCGTGATCGGTGTGGGACTCAAGGGCTCCACGTCGGCCATGCTGCCACCAGCGTGTGACGAGTTCCTCTTCTACGACCGCCTGGAGGGTGCGCCCCGCCGCGAGTCGTCGGCCCCCGCGTCCCAGCAGCGTCGTCCCGCCAAGAAGGCCAAGCCGGCGGCGGCGCCGAGCACGACCGGCGACGACACGCGGCAGGCCGAACCGGACGGCTCGACCAAGTCCGGTTCCTCCCAGAAGCAGGACCTGCGCAAGCTCGAACGGCAGATCACCCGCACCCTGGCGGGGGTCCAGTCGTCGGGTGCTGGCGCGGTCCAGGCGTCGAACCTCAAGCGGGCGCTGCTGCGCAAGGACCCGACGTTCACCGAGAGCGACTTCGGGTTCCGCGGGTTCCGCGAGATGCTGCGGCACCTCGCCGACAACGGCGTGATCCTGCTGACCGATGGTTCAGCCCCCGGCGACCCGGAGGTCGATCTCCCGGCGGCACCGAAGGACGAGGACGTCGCGTTCGACCTGCTCCGGCGCACGGTCAAGGAGCTGATGGTCGAGCTCGGTGGGGACCCGCCGCTGTCGGGGCTCAAGGATCAGCTGCGCAAGCGCGACGAGAGCTTCTCGGAGAAGGACTTCGGCTACTCCGGCTTCCTGCAGTTCTGCAAGGCGGCGGTCACCAAGGACGTCGTCGAGATGGACTGGGAAGAGGAGGACGAGGAGTACTACCTCTACGTCGACGAGGACGAGCAGGCCTCGACGACCTCCTGACCCGTCCGGTCGACAGCACGGCGCTGCCGACCCCGTCGATCGACGTGCCGGCTCAGCTGCCAGCGCCGGGCTGGATCACCTCGTCGATCAGGCCGTAGTCCTTGGCCTCCTGCGCCGTCATCCAGAAGTCGCGGTCGGTGTCCTTGGCGATCTGCTCCACCGACTGGCCCGTGCGCTCGGCCATGATCTCGTTGATGCGCTCACGCATCCACACGATGTTCTTGGCCTGGATCTCGATGTCCTTGGCGGTGCCGCGGGCACCACCCAGCGGCTGGTGCACCATGATGCGCGAGTTCTCCGTGGCCGAGCGGGTCCCCGTCCCGGTGCACAGCAGGAAGGCGGCGGCGGAGGCGGCCAGCCCGAGGCAGCGCGTGTTGACCTTGCTGCGTAGCAGCGTGATCGTGTCGTAGAGGGCGAACATCCCCGTGATCACCCCACCGGGGGAGTTGACGTAGAGGGTGATGTCCTCGTCGCTGTCGGCGTCGAGCGCGAGGAGTTGGGCGACGATCTGATCGCCGTTGTCGTCCTGGAGCGGCCCCTTGAGGAAGAGGATCCTCGAATCGAACAGCGTGTCGAACGCTCGGTGCGAGCTGCCGAGTAGCTTCTCGATCTCGTCGGCCACGGGGATGCCTCTCGGTCGAAGGTGCGGTGGGTCCGCGGGGCGGTGATGGTAGCGATGGGGTCTGGTGGGGCCGTGCGCTTGCGTCGGAGCCGCTAAGGGAGGCCGCTCACGGCCCGCGACCGCCCGCGGACCCCGTCGGACGGACGTCCCGGCGCTTGACCGTGCGCGGGTCGCGCAGCACACTTCACGCGACCACCGCACCCAACTGTGCGATGCTGCCGCGGTCGAGCGACACATCGCATCTCGACGAGGTGCCGGCACCGGCAGGAGGGGAGTCACGGTGAGCGAGGAAGACGAGGACGGCAAGAGCGGTCGACGCTCCAGCGGATCACGGACGCTGTCGCGCGGACTGTCCCTGCTCAACGCGCTCGGTGAGCACAGCGACGGCGCGACCGTCTCCGGGCTCGCCGAAGCGACGGGGCTCGACCGGGCGGTGCTCTACCGGCTGCTGGACACGCTGGTGGCCGAGGGCTTCGTCACCCGCGATCACGAGACCCGGCGGTACCGGCTCGGGCTGTCCATGCTCGAGCTCGGCGTCCGAGCGGCGCAAGGACTGGAGGTCCGCCGCCTGGCCGGTCCGCCGCTGCGGTCGCTGTCGGATGACACCAACGAGACCGCGTGTCTGGCGGTGCGCGACCGCAACGACCTGGTGGTCGTGGAGGTCATCGAACCGGGGGACCGCTTCGTGCAGGTCAACTACCGGGTCGGCTTCCGCCACGAGCTCGGCGTCGCCGCGCACGGCAAGGCGTTGCTGGCCTTCCTGCCCGAGGGCGCGCGTAACCCCGATCTGCAGACCGTTCGCCAGCGTGGTGTGGCCTACACCCGCGACGAACTCGAGCCGGGCGCCTCCGGAGTGGCGGCCCCGGTGTTCGACCACACCGGCAAGGCGGTGGCCGCCGTCGGCATCGTCGCGCCGACCGCACGGCTGCCCGAGCCGGAGTCGATCGCGTTGCGGGTCCTGCGATCCGCCCGCGAGATCTCCGAGCGCCTCGGTTGGCGTCCGCGTCGCGCGACCTGACCGCCATGGCTGACGACGAGCGTCCCATCGCCGCCTCCGACGATCCGGTGCGGCTCGCGACCGTCGAGCTGCTCGGGGCTCTGGCCTACGGGCAGCTTCGGGCCGTCGAGGCCGCGGCGCGCCTGATCGGGCTCGCGCCCGACGCCCGGACCGCGGACGTCGTCGCCGACGTCGTCGAGCACGAGCTCGGTGCCTACCGACAGCTGCGCGACCACCTCGCCGACCGCACGGAGCTGCCGACCGCGGTCATGGACCGACAGAAGCCCCACTTCGACGCCTACTTCGACCGGGCGCCCCTCGACGACTGGTTCGGTGCGTCGGTGTTCTTCGCTCTGGGGCTGCCGATGGCCTCGGACTTCGCCCACGCCATCGCGCCGGTGCTGGAGGACCGCACGGCGCAGGTGGTCACCGATGCCATCGCCGGCCGTCCGAGGTTCGAGGCCGGCGCGATCGAGCAGCTCGCGGAGCAGTTGGTCGACGCCGACGCGCGCGAGTACGCCCGCCACCTCGCGGCCGATCTGCTCGGTCGCGCCCTGACCAGCTACCAGGGAGCGGTGTCGGACACCGATGCGCTCACGGTGCTCCTGGCTGCCGGTGACGACGGGGAGCGCAGCCCCGAGCGTCGGGTCAAGGAACTGGCCATCGAGGTGCTGGGTGCGCACCGCCGCCGATCGGTCGAACTCGGCCTGGAGGACCTCGACGACGTCCGCTGAGCGGGCCGGCCTCGTGCCCATACCGCGTTCAGGTCGCGTTCAGGCGGTCGCCCCGATGTCGTCGTCGCGTTGCCTGGGAGCGGTCCGTTCGGCCAGCGTGCGCTGCACCGCGGCGGAGTTGGTGACCAGTTCGCCGAAGCCCTCCGGGTCGGCGAGCAGCCAGGAGTGTCCCGCGTCGGCGATGATGTCGCCGGGAGCGCCGGCCGCTTCGCACAGGGCGAGGAAGGTCGCCTCCGGGACGACCTTGTCCTCCGAGCCCCACAGGATCGAGACGGGCAGGCCCTGCTCGGCCAGTTCGCGGAGCTCGTCGCGCAGATCGGCGGTCCGTGCCAGGTCGGCGGTGCGCCGCAGGGCGCCCGGGTTCGACAGCGCGTTGGAGACCAGGTCCCGAGCGACGACGGGCAGCACCCGGCGGTAGTCGGCGGCGCGGAACTCGCTCGGCAGCCGCAGCCCCCAGTCCCACCAGGGTCGGTCAGCGAGCGACCGCTCGCCGCGACGGCCCTGCTTCCAGACCGAGCCACCCACCGAGTTGACCAGTACCAGGGACCGGACGCGGTCGGGGTGGCTGGAAGCGAACGCCACCGCGACGGCTCCCCCGAACGAGTGGCCCACCAACGCGACCGGCTCGTTGAGGTCGAGCGTCTCCAGCAGGTGATCGACCCACGCAACGAGCTTGTCGAAGGTGTACTCGCCCTCGAGCGGGTCGCTACGACCGAACCCGGGGAGGGCCGGGGCGATCACCCGCGACCCGGTCGCCGCGATCGCCGGCAACGCCTTCGCGTACGAGCGTGCGGAGAGCCCCCACCCGTGGAGGAACAGGACGGTCGGGCCGTCACCTGCGTCGCCGTAGCCGACGGACCGGCCGTCGATCACGGTCCGATGCCATCGAAGCCGCACCTCGTACGACCGCGTCACGTCCGCCTCCCGCCACCGGTGGGCGAGGGATCCCGGCGGATCGCCGACCCTCACCGCGTGGCGCCAGTCTACCGGTGGTGGTCGTTCGGGCCGCTCGGACGGAGCCACAGCGACCGGTCGAGACCTCGTTCGGGTCCGAACCTCGGTCCTTGCCCCACGTGCCGGCGTCGAGGTACCGGCACGGGCCGCCGATGTGGCAGCATGCGGGGCTTCGTCGACGTCAGGGAGCACGATGGCAACCACGGTCGGGATCGCGGGCGGCACGGGTGCGCTCGGACGCGGGCTCGCAGCCCGCTGGGCGGTGGCGGGGGTCCCGGTGCGGCTCGGGTCACGTGACGCGGCGCGAGGCGAGGCCGCGGCAGCGGAGCTGAACGCCGAGCTGCCGACGGACGCGGTCACCGTCGAGGGGGGCCATCTGTCGTCGTTGACCGACCGGGATGTGGTCGTGCTGGCGGTGCCGTACGACTCGGTGGCCCCGACGTTGGCCGCCCTGGCGGACCTGCCGGATGGCCGGCTGGTGGTCTCCGCGCTGAACCCGCTGGCGTTCGACGCCGACGGACCGCACGTGGTCGCCTCCGACGTGGAGGAGAGCATCGCCGAACAGGTCGCGGCGACCTTCCCAACGGCACGGGTGGTGGGCGCGTTCCACACGGTGTCCAGTCGTCAGCTGGCGCGGCTCGACCGACCGATGGACGAGGACGTGCCCGTCGTCAGCGACGACGAGGATGCGATGGCCACCGTGGTCGCCCTGGCCGACCGCATCGAGGGCTGCCGCGGGGTGGCGGTCGGCCGCCTCCGGCTCGCCGCCACCCTCGAAGCGCTCACCCCGGTACTGATCTCGGTCAACAAGCGGCACGGTGCACACACCGGCATCCGGTTCAGCGGCCTCGAGATCGGCTGAGCGGCCCGATCGTCGGTCG
>SKNP01000186.1 GCA_007120485.1 Nitriliruptoraceae bacterium | reverse complement strand
GGCGCCGACATCATCGTCACCAGCGATGCCTTGATCATCGCCGAGATGGCCGACGAACTCCGCGACTTCCAGCTGCGATCGATCGTGACCACCCTGGCCGCGGTCGTGGTACTGCTCACCGCCTACTACGCGATCGCTCGGCGCCGTCCGATGCTCGGTGTGATCTCCATGGTGCCGTCGGTGATGGGTGCGGCGCTGCTGCTGGGAACGATGGGGCTGCTCGACATCAGCTTCGACGCGATGACCGCGACCCTGACGGCGATCGCGGTCGGTATCGGCGTGCCGTACGGGGTGCATGTCACCAACCGGTTCGACGAGGAGATGGAGCACGGCGACGGTCCCATCGACGCAGCGCATCGCACGCTCGCGACGACGGGCGGTGCGCTCGCCGGATCGGCCTTGACCACGTTCGGGGCATTCGTGGTCCTGTCGTTCTCGGGGCTGGCACTGATCGCCCAGATGGGGTTGCTCGGCGCGATCGGGATCGCTTTCGCCCTGGCAGGTGCGGTCTTGATCCAACCAGCGGCGTTGGTCGTCTGGGGCCGCCGACGTCACCGCCGACGGGCGACGCCCTCAGCTGCGTCTTGGGACGCCAGGCGACGGGATCCGAGCGGTGCGCCGCAACCGCCCTCGCCGGTCGGGGCGGTGGCCAAGGCGTCTCCCGGCGCTGCTGCGGTGTCCGAGGAGGTTCCCGCCGCTGCTGCGGTGTCCGAGGAGTCGCCCACCGCCCGCACGCCAGGGGTCGTCGACGAGGTACAGGAGCCGATGGTCGTCTCCGTCGACGACCCGCAGCTGGCATCCTGCCGCGTCGCCATCGACCGGCACCGGGGCGCTGCCACGGTCCGGAGCGTGGAGCTTCGGCCCCATCCCGATCGTCCTGAGCGGCACGCGGAGCTGGGTCGCCTGCCGCTGGACCGGATCATCGGACTCGCGCTGGCGGCCGCTGAACTCGAGGTTCCGACCCGAGCTGATCCGTGATCGGGGCATCGTGTGCCGCAGCCGGCGATGCGCGGTCGCTGCCTCGATCGACCTGCCGGTGATGCCGGGCGGATGCTCCGAGGTCCCCCTGGTCAGCCATGTGCTCGATGGGTATGGTCGGGCGGATGCCGCGTTTCGAAGGCAGAGGCCGGGGGATGAGCACACCGTTGCCGGAGTCGATCGGCTCGCGTCCCGTCGCGCCGTCGACGGCACAGCTGCTCGGCGACGTGGCCCGACGTGAGCCCTTCGTTCACGGCGACGGGAAGTCCGGTGGACAGATGGAACGGGTCGTCATCGACGACGAGGAGTTCATCCTGAAACACCTCCACGCGGCCCATGACTGGATCATGCGAGCAACCGGTGACCGCGAGTGCCGATCGATCACGGTGTGGCGCAGCGGGTGGCTGGATCACCTGCCGACGTGCATCGACCACACCGTGGTGGGCGCGGCCTGGGATGACCGACCAGATGGTCGCGGGGGTGTCCTGCTCATGCGTGACGTGGGGCCGTGGCTGGTGCCCGAAGGCGATGACGAGATCCCCCTCGAACACCACCTGAGGTTCATCGACCACATGGCACAGCTGCACGCCACCTTCTGGGGGTGGCAGGACACGATCGGCCTGCTGCCGCTGAGCGAACGCTTCGGATGGTTCGGGCCGGACCTGGCCGAAGCCGAACGGGCTCGAGGCGGCACGAACGTCGTTCCCACGCGGTTGGTGCCGGAGGGGTGGGCACGGTTGTCGGCACGCTCGCCGCGGGTAGCCGACGTCGTCCTCGACCTGCTCGATGACCCGACGCCTCTGGTCGCGAGCCTGGAGGCCATGCCACAGACGCTGGTCCACGGCGACTGGAAGGCCGGCAACCTGGGCAGCCACCCCGACGGCCGCACCATCCTGCTCGACTGGGCGATCCCGGGTGTCGGGCCGGGGGCGGCGGACATCGCGTGGTACGTGTGCCTCAACCGGGCCCGCCTGCCGCAGTCGAAGGACGAGGCGTTGGATGCCTACCGCGACGCGCTCGAACGCCACGGGATCGACACGGCGTCCTGGTGGGAGCGACAGTGCTCGTTGTCCCTGCTCGGCACCCTGCTGCTGTTCGGGTGGGAGAAGGCGCTCGGCGACGACGACGAGAGCGCCGAGGACCTCGCCTGGTGGGAGCAGCGCGCCCTGGACGCGGCCGCACGGCTTTGAGCGACCCGTCCGAGCCCGACCGTGCGTTGATCGGGCAGATCCGGTCGGCCTACGAGGGCTCAGCCCAGGAGTGGGCCGCAGGACCGGCCGAGGTGTACCGGCGCCTGGCCGCCGCGTTGATCGACGCCGCGCCGTTCCCCCTTGACGGCACGCGGGTCCTCGACCTCGGTGCCGGCACGGGTGTGGCGTCGGAGATCCTGACGGAACAGGATGCGGCGCCGGTCGGTGTCGACCTGGCGCTGGCGATGCTGGCCCACGAGCGGGCACGCCGACCGCCAGGGGTCGTGGCCGACGCGCAGGCCCTCCCCTTCCGCAACGGGGTGTTCGACGCGATCGTCGCGGCGTTCTGCCTCAACCACGTGCCGGATGTGGTCGGTGCGCTCGTGCAGTGCCGGCGGGTCACCCGGGTTGGCGGGGTCGTGCTTGCCAGCACCTTCCCCAGTGACGACGAGCACCCGGCCAAGGAGGCCGTGGAAGCCGCCCTCAAGCGGTTCGGCTACCACCGCCCCGGGTGGTACCGGGCCCTCAAAGACCGACTGGTCGCCTCCAGCGGTGATGCACCCGCGCTCGAGGCCGCTGCACACGCTGCCGGACTCACCGACGTGCGGGTCGAGCGCCTGGAGGTCGAGGCCCGCCTCGACCATCCGCGGACGGCGGTCGAGTGGCGCCTGAACATGCCGCACACGGTCGGCTTCGTGGCCGCCTTGGCACCCGAGGACCGTACGGCGCTCCACGAGGAGGCGACGGCCGCGCTGAGCGGTGACCTCCCGTCGTCGGTGGCGATGCTCGTGCTTCGAGCGCAGGTCGCCGGTTCACCGACCGGTTGACCGGCCCGTCCACCACGGCGGTTCGCGGTGCACGACACGGCGATCCGCCACGGTGCCTACGGTGTCGTCTCGGTAACAAGCCAGACGAACGAGCGGAGCCTTGAGCATGCGGACCCGGCCCTTCGGCACACATCGGCGTGGGATGCTCATCCTCGTGCTGGCCACGCTGGTGCTGGCGGTCAGCGCTTGCACGGCCGGCCCGAACCCGCAGGTCGGTACCGCGCCCGATGGGGGTGAGGTCGCCGGGTTCTGGTTCGGGCTGTGGCACGGCGTGATCGCACCGATCGCCTTCATCGCGTCGTTGTTCATCGATGGGATCGGCGTCTACGAGGTCCGCAACAACGGCGCCTGGTACGACGGTGGGTTCGTGCTCGGCTTGGGCTTCATCGTCGGTGGAAGCTCCCACGGTGCGACCCGCTGACGGTGGACCTTCGGCGGGTGAGGCGTCCGAGGGTCAACGACCACGTACCATCGCGTGGCCGTGGGCACGGGCGACCGGTCTCGAGGTGGGTCGCGGTTCGATCGAGACCCCGTGCTGGCGTCGAGCGTGGAGGGTCGCTGTGATGATCACGATGGTCCACGTGGGACGGACGCCTCGTTGACCGCTGAGGTCGATGGCGATGCCCCCTTGCAGCAGGAACTCGACCGGCTGCGGGCGGAGAACCGGACGCTCCGGCAGCGACTGGCAGGGCGGTCCGCGCCCGAGGACGTACTGATCGGCGCGGATGCGTGGCGGCAGCTGGTCGAGACCCTGCCCCAGATCGTGTGGATCACCCGACCCGACGGGTGGCACATCCACTTCAACCGCCAGTGGACCGAGTTCACCGGGCTGACGCTCGAGGAGAGCCTCGGCCACGGGTGGAACCCCCCGTTCCATCCTCAAGACCGCGACCGTGCTGCGGCACAGTGGGAGGAGGCGACGCGGACGGGGGAGCCGTACGAGATCGAGTACCGCTTGCGCCGTCGGGATGGCGTGTACCGCTGGATGCTCGGCCGAGCGATGCCGCTTCGCGATCCCGACGGGACGATCGTTCGGTGGTTCGGGACCTGCACCGACATCGATGATCTCAAGCATGCTCGGTCGGAGCTGGATCACAACCGCGCGTTGCTCCGGCTCGCTGGCTCGATGGCGCGGTTGGGCGGTTGGTCCATCGCTGTCGCCGATCAACGCGTCCTCTGGTCCGAGCAGGTCTACGAGATCCTCGGCTACCCGGTGGACGCCCAACCGGACCTCGATGGTTCCATCGCCCGCTACCTACCCGAGTACCGGCAGCAGGTGCGATCGGCCCTGGATGCCTGTGCGAGGACCGGCGAGTCGTTCGACCTCGAGGCGGAGCTGGAGGCGTACGACGGCCGGCGGCTGTGGGTGCGCATCATCGGTATGGCGCAGTACGGCACCGACGGGCAGGTCGCGGAGATCACGGGCGCGTTGCAGGACGTTTCGGCCTCCAAGGAGGCGGAACAGCGCGTGAAACTGCTCGCCGAGCGTCTGACCGCGACGCTGGAGAGCATCACCGACGGCCTCTACACCCTCGATCGGGACGGACGCTTCACCTACGTCAACCCGCGGGCCCAGGAGCTCCTCCAACAGGACGCTGACGAGCTGCTCGGACGCGATGTCGTCGACGCCTTCCCCGGCGTGTCCGGTACCGAGGTCGAGACGGCCGCCCGCCGAGCCCTGGAGACCAACCAGGCCGTGCTGCTCGACGAGTACCACTACCCGCCATTGGACACCTGGTTCCAGGTCAACTTCTACCCCTCCAAGCAGGGGTTGACCGTCTCCCTGCGCGACATCAGCGACCAGCACCGCAACCAGCAGGCGCTGAGGGAGCGGATCAAGGAACTCCAGGCGTTGACCGAGATCAACGCGTTGGCGCAGCGGGTGACCGACCCGCAGGAGCTGTGTGACCTGACCGCCCGGATGCTCGTCGAAGCGATGCGCACGCCGATGGAAACGCTCGTGGACGTGACGCTCGGCGACGCGTCCTCCGGTCGGGTCGTGATCCCACCCGACGCCTCGACCTTGGTGGTCCCGATCCGTGTCGACGGGGCGCCTGGCGGGGAAGTGACGATCGCGGACGCCACCGGAGCGCCCTTCCTCGCCGAGGAGGAGTCCCTGGTCCGGACGGTGGCGGAGACCCTCGGTCTGTGGGAGGGGCGTCGCCGGGCCAGCGACGCGTTGCACCGGGTCAACCAGGAGCTCAACGAGGCGAACGCCCAGCTCGCCGAGGCAGCCGAACGCAAGGACGACCTCCTCTCGATGGCCAGCCACGAGCTTCGGACCCCGCTGACACCGACGTTGGGGTTCCTCGAGGTTCTACAGCAGCGCGGGGACAACCTCACCGAGGAACAACGTCTGGCCGTGCGGGTCATACGCAACAACACGCGACGGATGCTCCGGCTCGTGGACGATCTGCTGGTGGGTAGTCGAGCCGCCTCCGACGTCCTCGTCGCACGACCGGAGCCGGTCAGCGTCCGGTCGGTGCTCGACGATGTGCTCGAGGAGCTCGATGACACCGTCGCCGAGGTCCGATCCTCGATCGGTCCAGACATGGTGTCGGTGGATCCGCGGCACCTCGGACAGATCCTGGTCAACCTGCTCACCAACGCGACCAAGTACGGGGATCCGCCGATCGTCGTCTCCACCGTCGACGCCGGGGAGGGTCGGGTCCGGCTCGAGGTCGCTGATCACGGACCGGGCGTGCCCGCGGACTTCCAACAGCGGATGTGGTACCGCTTCGAACAGCGGGACCGGGGCGATACCCGCACCTCGAGCGGGACCGGCCTCGGGCTGGCCATCATCAAGCTGCTGGCGGAGACCAACCACGGCGACGTCACCTACCAGGATGGTGATCCCGGCGCGATCTTCCGGGTCGGGTTGCCGGCGCCGGACCCGGCCTGACCGCCCTGACCGGCGTGACCGGTCTGGGCGCCGCCTGGAGCCGGCGGATCGACGCGGTGGACGGCGTTCACGGGGCCAGTTCCAGCACCCGGTGCAACGTGGTCTCGGCGACGCGGTGGCACCGTCGGAAACCGGCAGCCGTCGCGACCTCGGCGAACTCCTCGTCCGGTGCCCTGGCGCCGAGGTGCCACGTTCCGCCCTGCGAGAGGGCACTCGGCAGGCAGATCATGGTGGAGGCGGAGGAGAAGCTGCGCCCCACCGGGGTTCGATCCTCCTCCAGCGATGCTCCGGCGATGGGTTCGACCAGCATCGCGCGACCGTGCTCGGCCAGCGCCGCGCGGATGCGTCGGCACGCGCCGACCGGATCGCCCATCTCATGCAGCGCGTTGAGGACGCAGACGAGGTCGTAGTCGTGGCCGGGGAACCGTGTCGCGTCGGCGACCTGGAAGGTGACGCGATCGCTGACACCGGCGGAAGCAGCGCGGCGCTGTGCTTCGTCGATCGAGAGCTCGTGGCCGTCGAACCCCGCCACGCTCGCGGCAGGGAACCGTCGGGCGAGCAGTACCGTCGACGTACCGAACCCGCAGCCGATGTCCGCGATGCGGCCACCAGCTTCGAGCCGCCGCTCGACCCCCTCCAGCGCCGCGATCCATGAGGTCGTGAGGTGCGTCTCGTAGGCCGGCTGGAACGCGGTCGCGACCCCGGTGAACAGCGCCGGATCGTGCGCGGCCCACGGCAGCGATCCCTCACCGCGGAACGCCGCGGCGACCTGATCGATACTGCGGTGCACCGCGCTGGCCGTCGCCAGACCGCCAGCGAGGTAGGTCGGTCCACCCTCGTCGGCCAGGCAAGCCTCCTGGGCAGCATCCAGCCAGAACGTGGCCGTGTCGGGATCGTGCTCGCAGTAGCCACTGACCGCCTGTGCCCGCAGCCACTCCGCCACGAGTCGTGGCTCGCACCGTGCTCGCGCGGCCAGCTGCGCCGAGGTCTGGGGTCCACCGTCGGCGAGGGCACGGAAGAGGCCGAGCTGCTCGCCGAGCACGATCGTGGCGGTGTGCATGGCGGCAGCCTGGTCCTCGGCGAACCGGCCGAGGAACTCCTCCAGCCTGCGCGGGTCGGCATCCTGGTCGACGGTGGGGGCGTGATCGATGGTCATCGTGTACGCCTTCGCATCCGATGGGTCGGGGGTGGTCGGTTCAGTACCCCGGGGTCCGGGCGACGTACACCTGGTTCAACGGGTCATCCGGTACGTCGTGGACCTGGATGTCGACGAACCCGGCCTCGTCGAGCATCTGCTGGGCGAGCTGTTCCCCCCAGACCGTTCCGAGGCCCTCGCCGTCGCGGGCGAGCGACACGGTCATGCAGTGCAGGGTGCTGATCGCGTACAGCCACGGCGCCAGCGGATGGTCGAGGTTGTCCTCGAGTCGACTGGACGCCTTGATGTCGAGGATCAGGAACACACCACCAGGCACGAGCGCCTCGCGGGCCCGTGCGAGGACGCCGGCGGGATCGGCCTGGTCGTGGATCACGTCGAAGCCGACGATCGCATCGAAGGGTGGGTCGACGGGGAGTTCGAGGATGTCGAGCCGTTCGAAGCGGACGTTGCTGATAGCTCGCCGGCGCGCTTCATCCCGACCGACGTCCAGCGCGTCCTCGCTGAGGTCGTAGCCGACGACCGTGGAGCTGGGGAACGCCTCGGCCAGCACCACGCTGCTGTGGCCGGTGCCGCACCCGAGGTCCGCCACGCGGAGGCCGTTGCCGAGTCCGGCGACGAGCCCGTCGGCGAGCGGCAGGATCCCGTCGACGAGCCGGTGGTCGAACACCCCCCGGGACATGCCATCCATGACGCCCGTGAACCCGGGACGGAACCGTTCGTAGGGGATGCCACCGCCGTCGCGGCACACCGTCTCCGCTTCGTCGACGTGGTGGGCGAGCAACGTCGTGAGTCGGCTGGCTGGCGCGACGTTCGTGGGTCCGTCCCCGGTCAGACAGATCGCGTGCTCGGGAGGCAGGCCGTAGCGTCGTTCGGCAGGCTCGTAGTCGACCAACCCGCCGGTCACCAGCGAACCGAGGCACTCACGGACGTAGCGTTCGTGCAGCCCGGCTCGGGCCGCGAGATCGTCGCTGGTGCCGGGCCCCTCAGCGAGGGTGGCCAGTAGCCCGGTGCGGTCGGCCAGGTCGATCATCAGGACCAGCATGCTGTCGACGTAGGCGCCGAAGACGCGCTCGGCGCAGGCTTGGACCTTGTCCTCATCGATCGTCATCGTGCTCATCGTCGTCTCCCTCGGGTAGGGCGGTCGTGGCTCACTCGCCAGCCGTCACCATGCACGCCCACGCGGCGCTCGCCATCGGGGGCACCACCCAAACCCCGGTTCAGCCGCTGGGTGGAACCACGCACGGGCGCCGTCGACGCCATGAGCGAAGACGCCGTTCGTGATCGGTCGGTCCGCTACCTCGACGGGTCGCCGCGTCCAGCGAGTCCATGCGCGAACGCGAACCCCGC
>SKNP01000113.1 GCA_007120485.1 Nitriliruptoraceae bacterium | reverse complement strand
GAGACGGCCGCCGAGAAGGTCCGCAGCTTCCTCGAGGACCAGCCCGACGTCGACGACGTCGCGCTGCGCGTCGCGGTGCAGGCGGGTGGCTGCGCCGGCTTCCGCTACGCGCTGTTCTTCGACGACCGGCAGCTCGATGGCGACCTCGAGGACGTCCAGCACGGCATCACGCTGCGCATCGACCGGATGTCGACGCCGTACCTCGGCGGCTCCGTGATCGACTGGAAGGAGTCCCTCGAGGCGTCCGGCTTCTCGATCGAGAACCCGAACTCGTCCGGCTCCTGCGCCTGCGGGGACAGCGCCACCTTCTGATCCGCCTCGACGCGAGGGTCAGCTCGTCAGCATCGAGATGGCCCCGATGAGCAGCACGGTGCCGCCGAGCAGCACCGCGATGGAGCTGAGCAACGGCAGGGCGTGGGTCAGGCGTCCGAGCCGGGAACCGCGTTCGGCGGCGCGCAGCAGCAGCGTGCGTCCGTAGAGCACGGCGAGGCCGATCCCCGCCAGCGTCAGCCCGAGCCCGAGGCCGAAGGCGGCGACGAGGGCGAGGCCGTAGCCGGTCCGGTCGACCGCCAGGGCCGTGGCCAGCACCAGGAACGCGCCGGGACTGGGAAGCAGGCCACCCGATGTGGCGATGGCGACGATGCCGGAGCGTGACAGGGGTGCGACACCCGCCGGTGGGAGGTGGGAGTGGGCATGGGTGTGGGCGTCCACCGGTGTTCCCCCGACCCCGGTCGAGGCCGTGGCGGTGGCTTCGTGGGAGGCCGGGTGGGTGTCGGCTCGTTGCCGCCGATGCACGAGGATGCCCCGGACGCCGACGGCGAGCACCGCCGTGGCAGCGACGGCGGTGAGCCAGCCGTCGAGGTTCTCGCCGCCCGGGATCTCACGGGTCGCGAACAGTGCGACGCCGACGACCAGGACCGAGCCGGTGTGCATCACCGCGACGAGCCCACCGAGGCCCAGCGCATCGCGCGGACGACCGTCCGAGCCGGCCAGGTGGGCGGCCACCAGGGCCTTGCCGTGCCCCGGCCCGAGCGCGTGGAGCGCGCCCAGTCCCAGGGCGAGCACCGTCGCGAACCACGGGAGCACGCCCCCGGCGGGCACCTCATCGATCAACCAGGCGAACGCTCGCTCCAGCGATGCGTCGTCAGCGAACGGGATCAGGCTCGCGAGACCGCTCATCGGGCTGACCGCGTCCGCCGCCGCGCGGGTGAGGCGGACCGACGCGAGTTCGGGCGGCGTCCGAGGAACACCAGGATGGCGACGGCGCCGAGCACCAGGCCGCCACCGGCGAACCACAGGGCGAGCGGGATCGCTCGATCCTCGGTTGGTGTGGCCGTGAAGTCCCACCGATGCTCGGGCTGTGCGCTGGTGTGGACGGCGTACTGCTCGCTGCCATCGACGCTGAACGTCCGGTAGGCCGGGTCACGATCCTGCAGCACGGTGACCGAGAGGGTCGCCTCCTCCACCGGCTCCGGACAGGTGAACGTCATCCGGATGCCGTCGGTGATGATGTCGCTGGTCAACTCCACGTCCGGCGAGCAGGGTTCGTCGCCCTGCAGGACCTCGAACCGCTCGAGGAGGTAGCCGTGCAGGTCCTGCTCGTGCTCGAGCGCGGCGATCTGTTCCTCGGAGGGCAGGTCGTCGACCTCACCCTCCACGTAGGCCCACATCTTGTCGGACGACCACAGCCCGGCAGCGACCGCCACATCGGCCACGTCATCGGACGCCGCGGTCCAGTGCAGTTCGACGCGCTCGCCGTCGGAGGACCACCGCGCGTGCGGCAGTTCCGAGGTGGCATGTCCGAACGCCCCGGATGCGGGTACCACGAGGGCGAGCAGCAGCATGACCACGACGACCGGAGTTCGACGCGCGAGCGCACGCGGCCACCGCCCCGCCGTGGCGGGGCGAGGCTCGCGTCGTGGGAGGGCGCGCACGTGGACGGTCCGGGTCGATGGCGACGGGGGACGAGCGGGAGGTGGCGGCCGGGATCGCGGCCGAGGGGAGGGTGACGTGTGCGGTACGTCGGTGTCCAACACGCGGGGCAGCCGCCGCGCGTCCCAGCGCGATCCACCGGTAGCGTTGGTGGTGGTGATCGGGAGCGTGGGAGCGCCGGTGGACGACGGGTCCGGCTGGAACGACATCCTCCTCGAGCTGTGGAGCGATGCCGTCCGCGATGCGGTCGTCGCGCGGATCGAACGTGAGACGGTCGGACGACGTGGTTGGCTCGTCCGGGTGTTCTGCGATCCGGAGGCGGTCCGGGGTGAGTTCACCGAAACCGCCCACGCGCTGGTACTGGCGGCGATCCGGGACGAGACCGGTGCCGACCTCGACGACCTCGGCAGTCAGGCCGCCTGGGAGTGCTACGAGCAGGTCTGGGAGGCGTTGGACGAGCGTCTGCGGACCGGCGAGGTGTTCGTGGCCGTCCCGATCGGTACCGAACCCGACATCGCCGCGACGATCCGCAGGCTGCCGGTCGAGGCCGCCGCGCACGCCGGCGCCGACGTGACGCGACAGCCGCCGGATCCCCTGTGGGTCGCTGGACGGTTGCTGGTCGATGCGGACGGGCTCCACCGCTACCTGTCGCTGGACGGCGGTCGGACCCCGTCGGCGGTCCGGCGCGACGTCACGGCGATCCTCGGGGCGCTGCCGGGGCCCTGAGGATGCGCAGAGGTCGGTCAGCGTCAGTGCGAGCGCCGGACGACGAACCGGTAGACGCCGCCGTCCTCGGATGCCTCGGCGAGGCGGTGGCGCTTCATCCGGCACCAGACGGGGACGTCGACCCGAGCGGCCGGGTCCGTGGCCAGCAACCGGACCTGCTCGCCGGGACCGACCGTCTCCACGGCCTTGGCGAGTTCGATCACCGGCATCGGACACGACAGGCCGGTGGCATCCACCTCGTGGACGTCCGGCATCAGTCGGCGTCCGGATGGCGCTCGTCGCGGCTGGAGCCCGTGCGCGCACCGGAGGTGGCCGCATCCTCGTGGACCACGGTCACCTCCTCGGTCTCCACCGCCACCGGTTCGCTGCGATGACCGCGCTCGACCTCGTAGGAGATCTCCGCCCCACGGAGCTCGGGTGCGTCGTGGAGCGCGCTCATCACCTTGGAGATGGCGGCGTTGCCGGATCGGGCGTGGACGGTCACCGTCGCGCTGATGTGGGCGCGAGGGTCGCCGGACGGCCACCAGGCCATCGGGTCGCTGACCGTCCCGCTGGTGGCCAGCACGCCGCTGATGCCGGCGGGCTCGATCCTCGGGTCCTCGTCGGGCAACCTGACGGTGACGGTGATCCGGATCGGTCGGGTGTCCCGGTGGGTACGGGTCGGGGTCGTCGGTGGCGGGCGACCCGCGTCCTCGACCGCATCGACCAGTTCGCCGTCACCGGTCGGGCCGACATCGACCGCCACCAGCAAGGTCGCGTCCGGTGCCGCCCAGGCCAGATGGGTCGTCGCGCTACGGAGACCGGAGACGGTCGGGGCGATCGCGGCGACGACCAGGTCGTCGGCGCGTGCGAACGCACCGACCGCCTGATGGGTCCGACGGGGGTCGTGGTGGACGCGGTCACCGAGGGCAGCGACCTGCGGCGGGAGCTGGTGATCGCGGCCGCCGGTCCGCAGGACCGTCGTGGGCTCGGTCGCGCCGCGACGAAGGCGGGCGGCCAGATCACTGGCGAGGCACAGGCCCCGAGCGCCACCGGGTAGCAGGTGGTCGTCGGAGACGGGCAGCAGCACCCGGCGGAAGGGTTCCGTTCCGAGTCGTACGATCGCCAGTGGCACCGTCGACCGGCCGACGATGTGGTCGATGAGCTGGCCGAAGACGTCCGTGGTCGAACTGCTGCCACGCCAGCCCATCACCACCAGGGACGGATCGAGGTCGCTGACGGCACGGAGCACCCCGGTGGTGGTGTCCTTCGCGGTCCGGACCTGCCCGGTGCAGGCGACCCCGAGGTCCCCAGCGGTGTGCTCGGCGCTGGCGAGACCGGCGTCCGCCCGTTCACGGTCGGCGTCGCTGGCGTCGGGCGGCAGGATCGTGACCAACTCGACGTGGCCGCCTTCGCCCTCAGCCAGCAGCACGGCGCAGCGCAACAGCGGCGTGACCGACGCCGGGTTGGCGACCGGAACCAGTATCCGGCGTCCGGCCTGCGGCGGCAGCGGCGACTGGGACACGCTGCCCTCCTGGTCGCGGTGCGTGCCTCGCGGCGGGCGCGAGCGGAGACGTACTGTACCGGTCGGGGGGTGGTGGACGGGAGCGAACCTGGCGGGGGGAGCGGTCGGCGAGGCCCGACGAGCGGCGTGGGGAAGCTGGGCCGCTACGTTGCCGCGGACCCGGCGGGCGACCGAAGGAGCCGTGATGCGCGTACTGGTGGTGTCGGAGGACGCGAAGGAGCGGTTGCGGGCCGCGAGCGCGCTGCTGCTGCACGCCGATGCGGAGGTGGTCGAGGCCGTGTCCGGCGAGCAGGCGCGTGAGCTGCTGGTGGCCGATGGCGAGCGGTTCGACGTGCTGGTCGTGGATGGGGATCTGCAGCCACGGGGCGGGTTCGCGGTGCTGTACGACCTGCGGGCCCGTGCGGTCCTGTCGGGTGATGCGGCCGCACCGTCGCTGGTGATGGCCGCGCGGGACCAGGACCGCTGGTTGGCCAAGTGGGCCGGCGCCAACGACGTCATGCTCAAGCCGGTCGATCCCTTCCAACTGGCCAAGCGGGTCGCGAGCCTCGAAGGCGAGGAGTTGGCCCCCTACGGTGACCACGCCTCCGCCGCCGATCAGGTCGCCGCGGCGCTCGAGGAGCACCACTGACCGTCGTCCGTCGGTGACCTGCGCGAGGGGGTGGACCCGTGAGCGACGTCCGTTGGCCGCAGATCCTGACCACCCTGCTGCGAGGCGATGACCTCGACGAAGCGACCGCGCATCAGGTGATGCGTGAGCTGATGGCCGGTGACGCGGAGACCGGCCAGATCGCCGCGCTCCTCACGGCGCTGAGAGCGAAGGGTGAACACGCACCGGAGATCGCCGGGTTCGTCCGGGGCATGCTGGAGGCGGCGACGCCGATCTCGCTCGATCCGGCGATCCGGGACCGCCTGGTGGACACCTGCGGCACCGGTGGTGACGGTGCCGGCACCTTCAACATCTCGACCGTGGCCGCGGTGGTCGTCGCCGCCGCGGGCGTGCCGGTTGCCAAGCACGGCAACCGTGCCGCGTCGGGGACGTGCGGCAGCGCCGACCTGCTCGAGGCGTGGGGGGTCGCCATCGACCTGCCGCCCGCGGCGGTGGCGACCTGCCTGGACGAGCTCGGGATCGCGTTCCTGTACGCGCGCTCCTTCCATCCCGCGATGCGGCACGTCGCCCCGGTCCGTGTCCAACTGGGCATCCGCACCGTGTTCAACCTCCTCGGACCGTTGTCCAACCCGGCGGGCGCTCCACACCAGGTCGTCGGGGTCTCCGACCTGGCCATCGGCCAGCCCATGGCCGAAGCGCTGGCACGGCTCGGCAAACGCCGGGCGCTGGTCTTCCGGGGCCGCGACGGGCTGGACGAGCTGACCTTGTCGGGCCCGAGCGACGTCTGGGAGGTGCGCGATGGTCAGGTGACCCGGCGGGAACTCGATCCGGCCGACCTGGGGCTGGCGCCGGCTTCGCTCGACGCCCTGGTCGGGGGCTCGGTCGCCGACAACGTCGCGATCGCCGACGCGATCCTGGCGGGCGAGCCGGGGCCGAAGCGCGACGTGGTCCTGCTCAACGCTGCCGCTGCCCTGTGGGTCGCCGGGGCGGTCGACGACCTGGCCGCTGGGTTGACGGCCGCCCGCGAGGTGCTCGCCGACGGCCGAGCGGCGGCGCTGCGCACGCGGTGGGTCGCGCGGTCCAAGGAGCTCGCCGGAGCCCACGATGGCTGAGCCGCACCGGATCGATCTCGAGGGACGCCCCTACGACCCGTCGACCTTCCGACCCAAGCCCGAGGTCGACCCGGCGACGTTCTTCTCGTTGGACCTGCGGGTGGGGCGCATCGTCGGTGTCGAACCGTTCCCCGAAGCGCGCGAGCCGGCCTGGAAGATCGCGGTCGACCTCGGCCCGCTGCTCGGGGTCCGTTGGACCTCCGCGAAGGTGACCAACTACGGCCAGCAGGAGCTGGTCGGTCGCACGGTCGTCGCCGCGGTCAACCTCGGTCCCAAGCGGATCGCCGGGTTCGTCAGCGAACTGTTGCTGCTCGGCGGGCTGGAGCCGGACGGGACCGTGCGGCTGCTCGCGCCCGATACGGGCCTCCCGCCCGGCGCGCCGGTCGCCTGATGCCGATCGATCCTCGGGATCTGCTCCACCAGGTCGGACCCTACGACGGGTTCGACCTGCAGGTCATGGTCGACCGCGGCGTGTACGCCCCCGGTGAGACGGTCCGTATCACCGTCACGGCCGCCAACCAGGGGGATCGGTTCGTCGAGCACCGTTACCCGGGGTGGCAGCGGTTCCACCTGACCGTCCGCGACGAGTTCCACCGGACCGTCGCCGACGATGTCGTGGACCGGGACGCGGACGAGGATGCGCTCGATCGTTGGTTGCCCGGGCAGCTGGCGATCTGGCCGACCTACTGGAACCAGATGGAGGGTCCGATGGTCCCGGCTCGTGTGGGGGTGGCGCCCGGTCCCCGGCTCGAACCCGGTCGGTACCTCATCCGTGTGGAGTGGCTCGGGCGCGAGACCGGGACGCGTGCACCACGCCCCGAGGCGACCAGCAACTGGTTCGAGCTGACCTGACCGTGCCTGGCACGGCACCGGTCGGCCGAGTCAGCCGGCCTGCCGCCGGGCGACCTTGGCGCCGCTGAGCACCTGCTGGTCACGGCGCCGTTCGCGGTCCACGCGGCGGCTCTCCTCGACCGTCGCCATCAGGGCGCGGCCGCCGGCCAGGTCGCTGGCGAACGGCCCGTCGGCGGCGACCACGCGCACGTCCGGCCGCGCCAGCCAGGCACACAGCAGACCGAGCTCCTCCGCGTCCACCGATGCGGCAGGATCCGGTGAGGGCGAGGTCTGACGGGCCGCCGCTGCGGCCAACAGTTCGGTCTCGCCGGGCCACGCCTCCGAGCCGGCGTCCAGACGCGTGGTGGCCTCCAGGCGGCCATGCCGGAGCACGGCGACCTCGATCGACGCGGCCGTCACGCGAGCAGCGACGAGCCTCGAGCACCGGGTGAGGCGGGTGCGATCGCGCAGACCCTGCAGCGCTCGTGCCGCGGCGTGCAACCTGGCTCGCTGCTCGGCTGCGCGTTCGAACCGGCCCGACGCCGCGTGGTCCGTCATCCGTCGGCGCAGCACCGCGAGGAGCTCGCCGGGGTCGTCGATCGCCGCGGTGGTGGTCGCGACCACCTCGGCGTAGCCATCCCGCGACTGGGAACCGTCGCAGGGCGCACCGCAGCGACCGAGGTCCTTGAGGACGCAGGCGGGATGATCCTGCGCGACACGGAGCCGTCCCGTGCACGTGCGCAGCGGCACGACCTCGGTGATGGCGTCGATCAGGCGCTCCGCGACGCGGCGGGAGGGCAACGGGCCGACGCTCCAGCGGTGCGAGGCCCGAGGACGTTGCACGATCGACAGCCGCGGGAACGGCTCGTCGGTCAACGCCACGTGGACCGCCGCGGAGCGGTCACGCGAACGTCGGTTGAACCGCGGCTGGTGGTGACGGATCGCCCGCAGTTCGAGCACCTCCGCTTCCAGCACGGTGGGCGTCACCGTCCAGTCGACGCGGGCGGTCTCGCGGACCAGGTCGGCGATACGTCGGCGGGGGTCCTGGCCGAAGTAGGTCCGTAGCCGTTGCCGCAGGTCCGTGGCCTTGCCGACGTAGAGGACCTCGTCGCGTGGGTCGAGGAAGCGGTAGACGCCCGGCGCCGACGGGGCGTCAGCGACCAGGTCGCGGCGACGGAACTGGGCGGTCGAGGAGCTCCGGGTCAGTTCCTGGAGGTCCTCCAGGGTCGTCGCTCCGAAGCTGCCAGCGCGCTCGATCAACCCGTGCAGGACGTCGACGGTGGCGCGGGCGTCGGTCAGCGCACGGTGGTCGGGGCTGACCCGTGCCCGGAGGTGGCGGGCCACCGTGGCCAGGCGGGCGTCGCGGAGCTCGTCGTGGAGCAGCCGGCGTGCCAGGCGGGCCGTGTCGACCACCGGCGGCTGCACGGGTCCCAGGTCGAGCCGGTCGGCCGCGGCGCGCAGGAACCCCAGATCGAACGCGGCGTTGTGCGCCACGAACACCCCGCCTTCGATGAACCTCAGCACGCTCGGTAGCACCGCGGTGATCGTCGGGGCATCGCGAACCATCGAATCATCGATGCCCGTGACCGCGGTGACCGCCGCCGGGATGGGACGCTCGGGGTGGACGAACGTGCGTAGCTCCCCGAGCACCTCACCGCCCCGGACCTTGACCGCGCCGATCTCGGTGATGCGATCGGTGG
>SKNP01000083.1 GCA_007120485.1 Nitriliruptoraceae bacterium | reverse complement strand
TGGATCTGCAGCGCCAACGTCGACTTGCCACAGTTCATCGTGCCGTAGAAGAAGGTCAGCTCCGCCACGAGCCCTCCGAGGTCGTCGAGGTCACCACCCCGGGTTCTACCCGAGCGCGGCGCGTGGACCGAGCATCTCGCACCACACGCCGCGCCGGTGCCGAATCAGCTCTCCAGCGTCGCCTCGAGCTCGATCTCCGTGCCGGCGAACAGGCGGGAGATGATGCAGGTCGACTTGGCCTGCTCGGCCTTCTCCTGGAAGGTGGCCGCGTCGATGCCCGGCACCTTGCCCACCGTCGTCAGTACGATCTTGGTGATCGTCGGCGCCCCGTCGACCCGCTCGAGGTGGACGGCGGCCTCCGTCCGGACGGAGTCGACCGGCGTGCCGTCCTGAGCGAGCGCGTTGGACAGCGCGAGCGAGTAGCAGGCGGCGTGGGCGGCACCCGCGAGCTCCTCCGGGTTGGTGCCCTCGCCGTCCTCGAACCGGGACGCGAACGTGTACGTGCCGGAGAACGCGCCGCTTCCCAGCGCGAGATCGCCGTCCCCGCCCTTCAGGTCACCGCGCCACTCAGCGGATGAGGTCCTCACCGTCACATCGTCACCTCTCGTCGTGAACTGTTCGCACCGACCACCGCCGGGTCTCACGACCCGTGCGGTCGGCGTACCCACCGGTGTGGGCGCTACCTGCGCAGCGTAGGGCCGACGGGTGCCGGCCGAGGCCGACGTCCGACCGGGTCCGTCGACGTCCACCCGGGTCAGCCGACGTCCGGCCGGGTCAGTCGGCGTCCGCGACCCCCTGGGGCTCCGCGGTCGCCAGCGGCAGCTCCACGAGGAACCGGGCACCGCCCAGCGGTGATGACCCGACGGAGGCGCGTCCACCGTGCAGTTGCGCGAACCTCGACACCAGTGCCAGGCCGATGCCGGTACCGGGCGAGGCGCCCTCACCGCCGCCGGGTCCACGCGTGAACGGTTCGAAGACGCGCTCATGGAGCTCCTCGGGGATGCCGGGCCCGTCATCGTCCACCATCAGCATCGCCATGCCGGCACGGACCACGACGTCGACGCGGACCACCGCAGACGAGCCCGCGTGCTTGCGTGCGTTGGTCAGGAGGTTGCTGACGATCCGCTCGACCTTGCTGCGGTCGACGGTCGCCAGCAGGGACCCGGCGTCGACGACGATCGACGGGTCCCCGACCTCCTCGACCACCTCCCGGATCAGGTCACCCAGATCGACCGGCTCACGATCGAGCGGCTCGATGCCCTGCCCGGATCGCTCGATGTCGAGGAGGTCATCGAGGAGCCGCTCCAGCCGCGACGCCTGGAGGTGCAGCCGGTCGGTGAGCGTGCTGATCGTCGCATCGTCCAGATCATCGCGTCGGTCCCGCAAGGTGGCGGCGAACCCGAGCACGGCCGTCAGGGGGGTCCGGAGCTCGTGCGACACCGCCTGGAGGAACAGCCGGCGGAGTTCGTCGACACGTCGGAGCTGTTCCGCTGCCTCGCGCTCGAGGGCCAGGGCATCGGCCAGCGCCTGCTCCTGACGCCGCTGCGCGGTGACGTCCCGGGTGATCCCGAGCGTCACCGACACCCGGCCGGAACGCTCGCGGATGGCCACCTCGTGGACCGACAGGGAGATCGTCGTCCCGTCGGGACGGACGTAGTCGAACTCCAACGGCCAGTCGGGTTCACCCGGACCGAACCGGTTGGTGATGAACCGCTCGCGTGCCTCGGCCGGGATCCGATCGTTCAGTGGGCTCGGGTCGGCCTGGAGCTGCTCCAGGGTCGTGCCGATCATGTCGCAGAACGCCGGGTTGACGTGATCGACCCGCCAGTGCGGGTCGAACGCGAAGCGGTACATCCCCAGCTCGCTCGAGGCGGACAGCGCCCGGAAGCTCTCCGCGTACGCCCGCAAGCTGTGCTCCACACCCTTGCGGACGCTGATGTCCCGGCCCACACCGATGGAGCCGACCAACTCGTCACCGACGTGTAGCGGCGCGAAGCTGATACCGACCTCGACGGGGCCATCCGAACCCTGGAGGAGCAGCTCCAGGTGGCCGAGCTCACCCCGCCCCGCCTGCTGCACCAGCTCGATCGTCTCGTCCGCGGAGTCGCTCGGGAGCAGCACCCGCAGATCCTCGCCGAGCACGTCCTCGCTGCGGACCCCGAGCAACGCCTCGGCCGCCGGGTTGACCACCCACAGCCGGCCGGTCAGGTCGAAGCCGATCACCGCGAGCGGCGACGCGTCGACGAACGCTTGGCCGAGCACGCCCGGTTCGGCCCACGGCCACGGTCGTGCCGCGTCCCGAGCCGATCCGAAGCTACTCACCGGGCCACCGTCACCGGGTGACGTCCGCGGTCCCACCCGGCTGGCCGAAGAACGGGATCCGTTCGAAGTCGAGCTCGTAGCGCTCCATCGCCTTCGGGAGCACGCTCGCGTCGACCCGCTCGAGCTTGACCAGTTCCGCGAGCACGCAGTAGGCGATCGACGCGGCATCGATCCGGTGGTAGCGACGGAGCGCCTCACGGGTGTCGGAGCGGCCGAACCCGTCGGTGCCGAGGACCGCGAACGGGCCCGGCATCCAGTCGGTGATCTGGAACGGGGTGGCCCGCATCCAGTCGCTGACCCCGACGTACGGCCCTTCGGTCCCGTCGAGGATCCGCGTGACCAGCGGGGTCCGCGGCTCCGACTCCGGGTTGGTGCGGTTCCAGGACTCGACGGCGACGCCGTCCCGCAGCAGCCGGTTCCAGCCCGGCGCCGACCAGACGTCGGCGGAGACGTCCCAGTCGTCCTTCAGGAGCTGCTGGGCCCGGAGCGCCTCGTTGATGATCGTGCCCGAGGCGAGCAGGTGGGCGGTGTGCTCCCCACCGGGCCCCTCCGCGAAGCGGTAGAGCCCGTCGATGACCTGCTGGTCGTCCACGTGCTCCGGCATCGCGGGCTGTCGCGCCGGCTCGTTGTAGACGGTGAGGTAGAACATGACGTCCTCACCGCCCTCGACGACCTCATCGGAGTACATGCGCTTCAGCCCGTGCTCGACCAGGACCGCGAGCTCGTAGGCGAAGGACGGGTCGTAGGCCTCGACGGCCGGGTTGGACTGCGCCATCAGCAGCGAGTGGCGGTCCTGGTGCTGGAGACCCTCACCGTTGAGCGTCGTCCCGCCGGCGGTCGCACCGATCAGGAAGCCACGGGCGCGCTGGTCGGCGGCGGACCAGATCAGGTCGGCGGTGCGCTGGAACCCGAACATCGAGTAGAAGATGTAGATCGGGATCAGCGGCTCACCGTGCGTGGCGTAGCTCGACCCGGCTGCGTGGAAGGTCCCCATCGAGCCGGCCTCGGTGATCCCCTCGTGGATGATCTGGCCGTCCTTCGCCTGCTTGTAGGACAGCAGCAGCTCCTGGTCGACCGGCTCGTAGGTCTGGCCGAGGTGGTCGTAGATCTTGGCCGACGGGAACCAGGAGTCCATCCCGAACGTGCGGGCCTCGTCGGGGATGATCGGCACGATGCGATCGCCGAAGTCCTTCGTGCGCAGCAGATCCTTGAAGAGCCGCACCAAGGCCATCGTGGTCGCGACGTCCTGCTTGCCCGCACCATCCTTGAGGGCGCCGAACGCGTCGTGGTCGGGCAGGTTGGGCATCGTGAACGACACCCGGCGAGCGGGCACGTAGCCGCCCAGCTCCCGCCGTCGCTCGTGCAGGTACTCCAGCTCCTCCGAATCGTCGCCCGGGTGGGCGTACGGCGGCAGGTCGCCCTCGAGGTCCTCGTCGGAGACGTCCAACTCGAGGCGGTCCCGGAAGCTCTTCAGCGCGTCGGAGGACAGCTTCTTCATCTGGTGGACGGCGTTGCGGGCCTCGAAGTCGGGTCCGAGCGTCCAGCCCTTGACGGTCTGCGCCAGGATCACCGTCGGGGCGCCGGTCGTCTGCATCGCCGCCTGGTACGCCGCGAACACTTTGCGGTAGTCGTGGCCTCCACGACGGAGCCGACCGATGTCCTCGTCGGTGAGGGTCTCGGCGAGCTTGGCCAACGTGGGGTTGGCCCCGAAGAAGTCCTCGCGGATGGCCTTGGGCCCGCGGGCCGGGTAGGTCTGCAGCTCGCCGTCAGGCACCTCGTTCATCCGCGCGATGAGTGCGCCGTCCACGTCACGGGCGAGCAGTTCGTCCCACTCGCGCCCCCAGAGGACCTTGACCACGTTCCAGCCGGCCCCACGGAACTGACCCTCGAGCTCCTGGACGATCTTGCCGTTGCCCCGGACCGGCCCGTCGAGCTGCTGGAGGTTGCAGTTGATGACGAACGTGAGGTTGTCGAGGCCCTCGCGGCTGGCCACTGCCAGCGCGCCCATCGTCTCCGGCTCGGCGGTCTCCCCGTCGCCGCCGTAGAACCACACGTGCTGGTCGGAGGTGTCGGCGAAGCCCCGGTTGTGCAGGTAACGGTTGAACCGTGCCTGGTAGATCGCGTTGATCGGACCGAGCCCCATGGAGACGGTGGGGAACTCCCAGAACTGCGGCATAAGGCGCGGGTGGGGGTAGCTGGAGATGCCGCCGGGCTCGACCTCGGCACGGAAACGGTCGAGGTGCTCCTCGCTGAGCCGCCCCTCGAGGAAGGCGCGGGCGTAGATCCCCGGTGAGGCGTGCCCCTGGAAGAAGACCTGGTCACCTCCCCCGTCGTGGTCCCGGCCGCGGAAGAAGTGGTTGAAGCCGACCTCGTAGAGCGACGCGGCAGAGGCGTAGGTGCCGATGTGCCCGCCGGTGCCCCGTTCGACGTTGGTGCGGTGGACCATCACCGCGGCGTTCCAGCGGATGTGGTGACGGATCCGACGTTCGATGTCGAGGTCGCCGGGGAACTCCGGCTCACGGTCCGGAGGGATCGTGTTGATGTAGTCGGTCGTCGTCAGCGACGGGATCCCGATGTTGCGCTGGCGAGCGCGCTCGAGGACCTTCAGCAGGAGGAACCGGCCGCGTGACCGTCCGTGCTCGTCGACGACCGCATCGAACGACTCGAGCCACTCGCGGGTCTCGGTCTCATCCATGTCCGGGAACTGCGCCGGCAGCCCGTCGGTGATGATCGGCTGGTCCACGAACGACTGCTGCTCTCGGCTGGTAGCCACCTTGGCCTCCTGCACCGTGGTTCGGCGGGGCGGGCGCGTCACGAGCGGCGAACGTCGCCGATGTGGTGGATCGTCTCGGACGCGCCAACGTTGGGGACGTGCCATGGTTCGTCACGGTCACGACCGTCGGGTCGGCACGGCGCACCGACCCCGGTCCAGTGAACGGTAACCCGTCCGTCAGGCTGCCGCCCGAGCGGCCGAGGTAGCGTCACGGCCAGGCCTCGACCGTCCGGAGCCGTCCGTGGATCTGCTGCTGACGACCCGCCCGCGCCGCGTCGCGCTGCTCGACGAGTTGCAGGATGCACAACCGACCTACGCCGAGGTCGGCGCGACCGCGAGCTGGCTCCCACCGGACGCCCACCCGTTGCGACGCACGATCGCGATCGGCCGCGGTGACCGCGTCTTCCACCGTGCAGCGGAGGCACTCCTCGGGTGGCGGATGCACCACCTCGCCGGCCTGGACGTCGTGGCGTCCACGTCGACGGCGCAGGTGGGCACGACCGTGCTGGTGACCTTCGTCCGAGGGCTGCCGATCGGTCTCAGCGCACCGTGTCGGGTCGTGGACGTGGTCGACACCGAGGACCATCGAGGGTTCACCTACGGCACGCTGCCCGGCCATCCGGAGTCCGGAGAGGAGCGCTTCGAGGTGTCCCGCGGGGCGGATGGCACCGTCCGACTGCAGCTGGTGGCCTTCTCCCGCCACGCGACCGCGATGACGCGGGCGATCGGTCCCGCCGCGTCGCTGGGGCAGCGGCTGGTCACCCACCGCTACGTCCACGCCGTTCGGCGTGCGGCGGCCGGCTGGTGAGCCCTGGGTAGTCTGGCTGCCGACACGGGCCAGGTACGGACGGCCCTCGAGCGGTGCCGGCACGAGCCGGCACGACCGGTCACAGCAGGAGGCAGGGATGGGCAAGGCACGGTCCCGCCCGGTGACCCCGGACCAACGAGCCCGCGACCTCCGCAAGGAGTTCCAGGGCTTCGAACGGGAGGAGCCCGGCGAGGAACGGGCGATGCGGCTGGCCCGCTTCACCCGGGCCGCGACGACCGAGCGCCAGCTCAACATGGCGATGCAGACCGCGGAGCTGTGCCTCCAGGACGACCCGGCCGCCCCCGAGCGGTTGCTGCAGGCGTTCGACGATCCGGCGGAGGGCGCGGAGACCCAACTCGACGCGCTCGTCGACCTGCGCGACCTGGCCCGCTACATCGACGAGCCCTCGCTGGTGACGGAGATCGACCGCCGCCTACGCGAGCGGGCGCGCACGTGGGTCACCGACGGCGACGACGGCGAACGCCGCTACCGGCTGCGCACCGTCCAGTCGCTGACCTCTCGCGAGCTGGCGGACGAGATCCGCGACGAACTCGCCGCCGAGGAGTGACCCCGGTGTCGACGCTGCCGCTCGACGCCGACGACGTGGCGCGCGCGGCCGAGCAGCTCGCCGGCGTCGCGCACCGCACGCCGGTCCTGACCTCACGTCGGCTGGACGACCGACTGGGGGCGCGACTCCACCTCAAGGCCGAGCACCTGCAACGGGTCGGCGCGTTCAAGTTCCGCGGTGCGTACCACGCCGTGGCGTCGCTGACGCCCGACGAACGGGCCGGTGGCGTCGTGGCCTTCTCGTCGGGCAACCACGCGCAGGCGGTGGCGCTCGCCGGCCGGCTGCTCGGGGTCGACGCCACGATCGTCATGCCGCATGACGCCCCCGCGGTCAAGGTGGAGGCGACCGTCGGGTACGGCGCCGAGGTGGTGCGCTACGACCGGTACGCCGAGGATCGCCGCGAGATCGGTCGGGCCGTGGCCGAGGAACGCGGCGCGACGGTGATCCCGCCCTACGACCACCCGCGGGTGATGGCCGGCCAGGGCACGGTCGCCCGCGAGCTGCTCGAGGACGTCCCCGACCTGGACGTGCTGGTGGTCCCGGTCGGCGGCGGCGGACTGCTGGGAGGCTGCGCCGTCGCCGCTCGCGCGGTCGCACCCCACCTGCGGATCGTCGGGGTCGAGCCGGCGGACCGGCGCGCGGCGCGGGACGCGCTGACCGCCGGCCACGTCGTGGAGGTCCCGGTGCCGCGGACCCGGCTGGACGGCCAGCAGACCCCGGAGATCGGCGAGCGGCCCCTGGCGGTGTTCCAGCAGCTGGTCGACGAGGTGGTGGGCGTCACCGACGACCAGGTCGCGGCCGCGATGCGCACGCTCGCCAGCACCACCAAACAGCTGGTCGAGCCGTCGGGCGCGTCGGCCCTGGCGGCGGTCCTCAGCGGCCACCTCGACGTCCAGGGAGCACGCGTCGGCGTCGTGCTGTCCGGCGGCAACGTCGCCCCGGACGTGTTCGCCGAGATGGTGGCGCCAGCGGCTGGCTGAGCCACGACGGGTCGTCGGTCAGCTGGCGTCCTGCTTGGCGCGACGGTCGCTCAACTGGCGTGCTGCTTGGCACGACGGTCCCTCAACTGGCGTGCTGCTTGGCACGACGGTCGCTCCACCGAGCCCGGGCGATGCCGTAGGCGGCCGCCGCCCCGAGCAGGTCCCCGACCTCGAGCGCGCTGATGGCCTGCCAGAGCTCCTCGCAGGAGTGGTCGGCCTCCAGCTCGTCGCGGGGGAAGGTCCGCGCGACGCCGCCGTAGTCCAGCTCGAGCAGCGACTCCGGGTCGAACCCCTGGAGCCAGGCGGCGAGCTGGGTGAGCGCGTCCAGCACATCGTCCCCGTCGTCGACGGTGGCGTCGACCACGTCGATGGCGTGGTCGAGCCGGTCGAGTGCCTGGTCGACCGTCGTCAGGTAGGCCACGCGCGGGCCCGCGCCTTCCGGGGCGTCACGGAACCGGCGCTCGTCGGCCGCGAAGGCCACGAACCACGGCAGCGGGACCGCCCACGCCTCATCCAGCACGTGTGGCTGTCGACCGGAGGCGGACATCGCGGCGTACCGGTCGAGGCTGCTCGGATCCGGCAGGAAGGACCCGACGAGCGAAGGCGGGATCGTGCGCTTGAAGTCCTCCAGGGCCACCGCCGCCCGCAGGTCGAGGTCGATCGGGCAGATCAGCGAGCGGCGGCCGGCGCGACGGACCAACGCGGCGTCCGGCCCCAGCCGCGAGCGGCCGGATACCAGCCGGGCCACCGAGGCACCCGACTCCGCTTCCGCGACCTCTCGGCGGGACAGCCCGTGGCCCTGCTCGATGTAGGCACGCCAGCGTTCCCGCTCGCGCGGCGGGAACGACTCCACCGGCGAGAAGACCTTCAGTTGGGCGCGCGGGACCAGCATGCACCGACCGTAGCTGATGCGGTGGGCGCCTCCCGGAGCCGCGACGCCACCTCAGCGCGGCCCCCGCGCGTGCAGCCCGGACGACTACCGCCGCACTCCC
>SKNP01000037.1 GCA_007120485.1 Nitriliruptoraceae bacterium | reverse complement strand
GGCGTTGGACCGGGTACTCGTCGATGTAGCCGTACCCGCCGTGGACCTGCACCGCCCGGTCGGCGCAGCGCACCGACGCCTCGGTGGCGAACAGCTTGGCGGTGGAGACCTCCAGCGTGCACCGTTCGTCGGCGAGCTTCTTGGCGACGACGGCGTCGACCAGCCCGCTGGCCGCTTGCACGTCCACGTGCATCGCGGCGAGGAGCTCCTGGACCAACTGCTTCTGCGCGATGGGTCCGCCGAACTGCTCGCGTTCGCCGGCGTAGCGCAGGCTGACCTCCAACGCTTCCCGGGCGAGCCCGACCGCGCCGGCGGCCAGCGAGAACCGACCGTCGTCGAGCGCGGACAGCGCGACCTTCATCCCGCCACCGACCTCACCGAGCACCGCGTCGTCACCGACGCGGACACGATCGAGCACGATCTCCGCGGTGTCCCCCGACCGCAGCCCCAGCTTGCCGTGGATCTGCTGCCCGCTGTAGCCGTCCGCGTCCTGCGGGACGAGGAAGCAGGTGATCCCCCGGTCCTCACCGCCGACGATCGCCCGTGCGAAGATCATCGTCACCGCGCCGCGGGTGCCGTTGGTGATGAAGATCTTGGACCCGTCCAGCGTCCAGTCGCCATCGCCCTGCACCGCGCGTGTGCTCATCTCCGAGGGGTTGGAACCGGCCTCGGGCTCGGTCAACCCGAACGCGCCCAGCTCGCCGCGGGCCAACCCCGGCAACCAGCGCTGCTGCTGGTCGTCGGTCCCCCACCGCATGATCGACTTGCCGACCAGCCCCAGGTTGACGCTGACCAGCGACCGCAACGAGGAGTCGGCCGCACCGAGCTCCTCCATCACGACGCGGTAGCCGTCGGCGTCCAACCCGACCCCACCGAACTCCTCCGGGATCACCGCACCGAGGACACCGAGCTCCGCGAGCCCCGGCAACAGCTCCTCCGGGTAGGACTCGTCACGGTCGCGCCGCTGCGCGGTCGGACGGATCTCTCGGTCGCAGAACCCGCGCACCGTCTCGCGTAGGGCGTCGCGTTCGTCGCTCATCCAGCGGGCTCCCGATCCGGCTCCCTCGACACGTGCGTCCCGCACCGTAGCGCTGCGGGGGCTCGGCCCCCACGTCGCGGGGGACGGATGCCGTGGGCGCGACGGCTAGGCTCCCGACCCGACGTCACGCGAGATCCTCCGACCAAGCGAGCGCCCGATGTCCCGTGCCCGACTGAAGCTGCTGTCGGGGATGGCCTACGACCTCGAGACCCACGCCTCGACGGGCGTGGCCGACCCGGTGATCCGCGTCCTCGGGGATCTCCCGGCCTCCTCGCAGCCGTTCGGCATCACCCGCGTCTACAAGGCCGCGCAGGGCTACTACGAGGAGGTCCTCGTCCTCGCCGACCCGGATGGACAGGTCATCTGGGAGTCGCAACCGCGCGTGCTCGAGCTCCGCGGCGAGATGTTCGAGGACCTGTTCACCACCGAGGTCCGCGACCGCATCGAGATCACCTCGTTGCAGGAGCACACCCTCGCGTTCTACCTCGACGGCCGGATCGAGGCCCGGGTCCCGGCGTTCATCGACGCGCCGCAGTCCGCGCGCGGCACCGGGGTGCTGATGGAGGCCGCGGAGACCGCCCTCAAGAAGGGGTCGATCTGCTGGGTGGCGATCCCGCAGCCGGACGGCACGGAGGTGACCCGGCCCGCGTGGTACGTCCAGCAGGGCCAGAAGCTGTTCATGATCACCGGACCGAACGAGCAGGAGCTGCCGGGCATCGACCAGGTCCCGCAGGTGACGCTCACCGTCAAGTCGAAGGACGTCAAGGCGACGATCGGCGAGATGCCGGCCGATGTCCGGGTCGTCGACGATGCGGACGAGTTCGAGAAGATCGCCAACCTCGGCATGGGCAACCGCCTCAACCTCAAGGACGGCGAAGCCGCGCTGGAACGCTGGAAGGCGACCTGCACGATGGTCGAACTGACCCCGCACGGCTGACGAGCCCGGCCCGGGCGTTCCTCGAGGGGCATCCCCCCTTTCGAGGTCCGTCCGTCCCCTTTCGAGGTCCGTCCGTCGGGGAGCGTCAGTCCCCCGCGGGTCCGCGCCGGCGGAGCCACACCGCGCCGAGCACCAGGACCACCGCGGCGGCCGCGGCGGGCAGTGCCCAGGGTGGGAGCGACCGCCACCACGGCGCCGGCGCGGCCGCAGCGGCGATCTGGACGGTCTCGTCGGCGCCGACCTCCCAGGTGATCGTGCGCCCGTCGCGCTCACCGCCGGTGTGATCGATCACCTCGCCGGGCAGGGTGACCGCGACCTGCGCGGTGACGTGCTCCTCCATCAGCTCGACGAGGTCCTGGCCGGTCGGCCCGACCGGGTCCCCGTCGATGGCTGCGCCGGCCGTCGCCGGCGGCCGCAGCCGTGCCTGGCCATCGACCGCCACCTCGTCGTCCGGGCCGAGGCGGACGTCGAGGTCGAGCTCCAGGGCCGGGTCCTCGTCGGCGAGCCCCGCCGTGAGCTCGCGGAACGCCGGACCGAGCTCGGACGCGTCCTCGACCGATCGCTCGAGCGTGACGTCGAGCGAGCCGTCGTCACGGCGGCTGCGCTGGACGTCCCAACCCTCCACCTCGGCGGCTGCGGCCTCCAGCTCGGCGGTGGGGTCGACCGCCAGCGCGTCGAGTTCGGCGACCAGACCACCATCCAACGCCAGGGTCAGACGCGCGACGCCGCCATCGGTCCCGACCTCGACGTCCGCAGCGAGGTCGAGCCGGCAGCCGGCCGCCAGCAGCACGACGGCCAGCAGGGCCCCCACACGGGCCGACAACGCACGCCGGGGCTTGAGGGATCGCAGGATCGTGCCGACCTTTCGGGTGGAGGGGTGTGGCGAGGCTACTGCGCACCCCTGCGGCCCATGCCGACCCAGAAGGAGCCGTCGTGCGCACGACGACCGCCACGGACCACGGGGTCCCCCCATCGTCGGACGGGGCCGACGCGTCACCGGAGGCTCCGGCGGCCTCCGAGATGCCGGAGACCGGCGTGGAGGTCGGTGCCCCGCCGCCACCGCCGGGGACCCGTGACCGGCGACGACTGGGTGAGATCCTCGTGGACGCCGGCATCATCAGTGACCGCCAGGTGATCCAAGCGCTCGAGCAGAAGGCACCCGAAGAGCGGCTCGGCCAGACCCTCATCCGGCTGGAGTACACCGACGAGAACTCCATCGCCGATGCCGTCGCCGCGCAGCTGGGCATCGCCCGGGTCAACCCGGAGCTGGAGTCGATCGATCCGGAGGCGCTCGAGCTGCTGCCCCCGAAGCTGGCCGAGCGGCACGGCCTCCTGCCGCTGCGGCTCGACGCCGGACGCCTGCTGGTGGCGACCTCCGACCCGGCGGACCTCGTCGCGCTCGACGACGTGCGCGTGGCGTCGGGCGTGCGTGCGCTGGTGCCGTGCGTGGCGACCGCGTCCGCGATCGACCGGGTTCGCCGGCGGGCCTACCGCGAGGACCAGGCCGGTGAAGCGCTGGGCGAGCTCGAGGCGACGTACGAGGAGCCCGACGAGAGCGAGGCCGACGCGGCCGCGGAGGACAAGCCGGTCGTCCGCCTCGTCGACGGCATCATCAGCGACGCGGTGAACGCCCGCGCCAGCGACATCCACGTCGAACCGGACGCCGACGGCGTCTCCGTACGGCTCCGCGTGGACGGGCTGCTGCGCGAGTCCCGACGGCTGCCCCGGCTGCTCGGTCGTCAGGTCGTCTCCCGGCTGAAGATCATGGGTCGGGTCGACATCGCCGAACGGCGTCTGCCCCAGGACGGTCGGGCGATGACGCGCGTCGAGGGCCAGGAGATCGACCTGCGCATCTCGACGATGCCGACGATGTACGGCGAGACGGTGGTGCTGCGCCTGCTGCCCCGCGGGGCAGAGCGCATCGAACTGGACCACCTCGGTCTGTCCTCCCACGCGCGAACCTCCATCGTGGAGGCGCTGCACCGCCCGCAAGGGCTGGTGCTGGTCACCGGCCCGACCGGCTCGGGCAAGACCTCCACCCTGTACGCCTCGCTGACCGCGGTGTCCGACCCGACCCGCAACGTGCTCACCCTGGAGGATCCGGTCGAGGTCCAGCTGCCGGGGGTGAACCAGACCCAGGTGGAGCCGCGCATCGGCCTGACGTTCGCCCGCGGCCTGCGCCACGTCCTGCGGCAGGACCCCGACGTCGTGCTCGTCGGCGAGATCCGCGACGAGGAGACCGCCCGGCTGGCCGTGGAGGCCTCGTTCACCGGCCACCTGGTCCTGGCGACCCTCCACACCAACGACGCCCCCTCGGCGGTCGCCCGGCTGACCGACCTGGGTGCCGACCCGTTCCTGGTGGCGTCGTCGCTGCTGCTGGTCGTCGGGCAGCGGCTGGCTCGCTCGGTGTGCGACAACTGCAGCGTCCGAGACGAACCAGCGCCGGGGGTCATCGCACGCTCGGGCCTGCGCGCCAGCGTCCTGGACGTCGCCAACCTCCGTCGAGGTAGCGGCTGCCCGATGTGTGAGCACACCGGCGTTCGGGGACGGACCGCGATCGGCGAGGTCCTCCCGGTCAGCGGACCCACCCGCGACCTGATCGTGGCGCGGTCCTCGGAGCGGTCCCTGACCCAACAGGCACGCAGCGAGGGCATGGCGACGATGCGTGAGGAGGCGATCCAGCGCGCCCTCGAGGGCCGGATCACGCTGGAAGAGGCGCTGCGCGTCACGCCGGACCCCACCGAGGAGGCGTTGCACTGCACGCACTGCGAGGCCACGGTCGCCGAGGATCACCTCGCCTGCGCCAACTGCGGCCACGACCTGGTCGCCGCCGGGTGCGGCGGCTGCGGCCGCGCGATCGACGACGACTGGAACACCTGCCCATGGTGCCGCCACCAGCTGGCGAGCTGACGCCACCCAGCGCCCCGGGGACGTCCGGTACCGTGGCGATGCCTCGTCCCACGCCCGTCGCGGCGCCCCCGCGGGCGAGGAACACCTCGACGACAAAGGTGCTCGCGTGCCCACCAAGGACGAGATCCTCACGGCCCTCGCCACCGTCGAGGATCCGGAGATCAACAAGCCCATCACCGAGCTCGGCATGGTGGAGGACGTCGCCATCGAAGGCAGCCGGGTCGGTGTCAAGATCAAGCTGACGATCCCCGGGTGCCCCCTGAAGGACCGCATCACCCGCGACGTCACCGACGCCGTCATGCAGCTACCGGACGTCGACGACGTCCAGGTGGCCTTCGGGTCGATGACCGACGAGGAGCGCCAGCAGCTCTCCGCGGACCTGCGGGCGCAGAACGGCGCCGCGAACCCGGAGATGGAGATCCCCTTCGCTGCGGCGGACTCACCGACCAAGGTGATCGCCGTGGCCTCCGGCAAGGGTGGCGTCGGCAAGTCCACCGTCACCGTCAACCTCGCGGCGGCGCTCGCCAAGCAGGGCTACCGCGTGGGCGTGATGGACGCCGACATCTGGGGCTACTCGATCCCGCGCATGCTGGGCGCCGAGGGCAAGCCGGTCGCCTTCGACGGGATGGTGATGCCGCTGCAGGCCCACGGCTGCAAGGTGATCTCGATCGGGTTCTTCACCGACCCCGACCGGTCGGTGATCTGGCGCGGCCCCATGCTGCACCGCGCGCTGCAGCAGTTCCTCTCCGACGTCCACTGGGGCGAGATCGACTTCCTGCTGTGCGACCTACCGCCCGGCACCGGTGACATCGCCATCTCCCTGGCGCAGATGCTGCCGAACGCGGACATGGTGGTCGTGACCACCCCGCAGCAGGCGGCGCAGAAGGTCGCGCTGCGGGCCGGCAAGGCCACCGAGCAGACCGGGATGAAGGTCGCCGGCGTCATCGAGAACATGGCCGGGTTCACCGACCCGGCGAGCGGCGCCACCCACGACATCTTCGGCACCGGCGGTGGCGAGGAGCTCGCCGAAGCGCTGGAGACCGAGATGCTGGGGCGGATCCCGATCGACCCGCGGCTGACCGAGAGCGGCGACGCTGGCGTCCCGCTGGTGGTCTCCCAGCCGGACGTGCCGGCCTCGCAAGCGATCACCAAGGTGGCCGAGCAGATCGCCGCCCGGTCGCGCTCGGTCGTCGGCCGGAGCCTGCCGCTCACGGTCTCCTGACCGTCACCGGATCGGCGCCCGGGCCACCCGGTTCCGGGCGCGATCGGCCGCTCAGCGGCGGTGGTGGACGAGCCGTGACCGCGCGGACGTCGCGAGCCGGCCGCTGAGCACCCCGGTCCCCACGCCGGCGAGGATGTCGGTGGCGTGGTGGACCCCGACCTGCAGTCGGGAGGCGCCGACACCCGCCACGGCCGCGGCGAGCAGCCATCGCGGCCGGGGAGCGGCGCGCTGGCCGACCACCGTCGCGACCGCCGCGGCGACGGCTGCGTGGCCTGACGGCCAGGACGAGCCGGCCGGGATCGCGACCGTCCGGTCGCTGGTGTTGGTCTCGTACGGGCGCGGGCGACGCAACAGCGGTTTCGCCGCTTGCGCACCGGTCCACGCCAGCGCGCTGGCGAGTGCCACCTCGACGGCGACCTGCCGGCGGCCCGTGGCCGCCAACGCGGCGGTGATCCCGCTGGCGCCGTACACCGAGCCGACGTCGGTGACCGTGGCGATCGTCCGATCGACCCGTGGGGGGACCCGGCCGCTGACCGCCCGAGCCAGCGCCGCGTCCAGCCGGTCGGTCCGACCGCTGCGGACGCCGAGGTAGGCGGCGACGATCGCGGCCCCGGCGAGCAGGTCCGCTCGTCGGTCCGGCACTAGGTGGCCTCCGGATCCGTCGGCGGCGGCTCGGTGCGCTCGACCAGCGCCGGGTCCCGTTCGGACGTGGCCGCCCCACCCTTGCGCGGTGCCCCGTTGCCCGCGGGACCGCGGACGTCGACGCTGGAGCGGACGTCACCGGCGGTGTCGCGGAACTCACGCTCGAGGCCGCGCAGCTCCGCGCGGAGCTCCTGCACCTCGCTCATGCGCTTGAGCTCATCGACGTTGCGTTGCGTCTCCGAGCGGACCCGGGCCAGCATCCGACCTGCGGTCCGTGCGAGCTCCGGGAGGCGGTCCGGGCCGAAGACGACCAGGGCCAGGACGGCGATGATCAGCCACTCCTGCAACCCTGGCACCGCCCGCCTCCTTCGAAGGTCGCCTGGTGGGCGAGGGTAGCCCTCCCCCGCCCCGCGATGGCCCGTGGATGCTCGCCGGGCGCGAACGACCGGTCCGTGTCGGCCGGTGTGTTCGCGCCCGGTCGGTGTGGGTCAGGTGTCGTCGCGTGGACGCTCCCCGATCTCCACCTCGACGGTCAGACGTTCACCCTCGCGGACGATCTCCAGCTCGATCGTGTCCCCGGGCTCGAGGTTGCGGACGGCCGCGACCAGCTCCGACATCGTCGCCAGCGTCTCGCCGTCGGCCTCGATGATGATGTCACCGACCCGGACGTCGGCTTCCGCTGCCCCGGTGCCCTCCTGGACGTCCTGCACGACCGCGCCCTGGCTGGCCGGCAGGTCGAACTGGTCGGCGAGCTCGGAGTCCACGTCGGTGCCCGCGATGCCCAGCAGCGGCTGGCGGACGAAGCCCTGTTCGATCAGCTGCTCGGCGCTGCGGACCGCCTGGTCGGCGGAGACCGCGAAGCCGACACCCTGGCTGGCCCCGGTGCGCGAGAGGATCGCGGTGTTGATGCCGATCAGCCGACCCTGCGCATCGACCAGCGCACCGCCGGAGTTCCCCGGGTTGATGGCGGCGTCGGTCTGGACCACGCCGGGGATGACGTCCACGGTGCCTTCCTCCGGCGGCAGGTCGATCTCGCGGTCGAGCGCGGAGACGATCCCGGCGGAGACCGACGCGTCCAGCCCGAACGGTGACCCGATCGCGACCACGGTCTCGCCGACCTGGATGGGTTCGTCCTCCGGCCGGAGGTTGACGGCCGGTAGGCCGTCCTCGTCGACCTCGAGCACGGCGATGTCGTTGAGTTCGTCGCTGCCGACCACGGTGGCCTCGAGCACCTCACCGGTGGACAGCCGGACCTCGACGTCCTCCGCGCCGTCGATGACGTGGTGGTTGGTCAGCACGAAGCCGTCGGAGGAGAAGATGACCCCGGAGCCGAGGCCGCCCTGCCCGCCGAACGGCTCATCCGACTCCGCGGCGCGCACGTCGATGCGCACGACCGAGGGGGTGACCGCCTCCGCCACGGCCGGGACGATCGACCCCTCCGACAACGGCTCGATCGACGGCGCCTGGACCGCCTCCGGCTCCTGCTGCTCGGCGGCGGCGGTGTCCTGCTCCGCCGACTCGGTCGGTTCGGTGGTGGTCAAGCCGGCGACGGCGATCGTGCCGGCGGTCCCGATCACCGCCCCGAGCACGGCGCCCAGTACGAGCATCACGCCACCGCGCCGGCGAGGTGGTCGCGACGGCGCCTCCACCGTGCCCGTCGTGTCCGGTGGGCGCACGGAACCGGCGGGCGAGCCCGGACCGGCCGCCCGCTCATCCCACCCGTCGGGTGGGGGCTGCGGGAAGCGGGCGATCGGCTCCGTGGGGTCGACCCCGGCCACCGGGGTCG
>SKNP01000124.1 GCA_007120485.1 Nitriliruptoraceae bacterium | reverse complement strand
CGGGCAGGTGACCGCGGTCGTAGCGGCGACGTTGGTTCGCGGGGAACCGGTAGCGGGTCGGCTCATCCAGCGGCTCGCCGGCGACCAGCGCATCGTGGATGTCGGAGGTCGCGAGCTCCCCGGCGAACGCCTCGAAGCGGTCAGGGTCCCGCGGTGGACGTTGGCCGCCCATGGCGAACAACGTCGCGATCCACCGGTCGTCCTCGATCTTGCTCAGCGCGCCACCGAGCGGCAGGTCCCGGGTCGGACCGATCAGCAGGTTGCGGTCACCACCGACCACCTCATCGGGGATGTGGCACCGCCGGGTGAGGTAGTGCAGGTCGACGGGCAGCTCATCGACCGGCGGCGGGGCGTATCCCAGCTCCTCGAGCCAAGCCGGGCTCGACGAGCGCCGACCCGACGCATCGACCACCAGGTCGGCGGGCAGGATGCGCTCGTCCTCGCCGCCGCCCGCGGTGGCTTCCGCGGACGTCGAGGTGGTCCGGACCCCGACGATCCGACGGCCGTCGTCGCTGGTGGCCAACCCGCGGACCGTGCACCCGTCCACCACTTCGATGCCAGCCTCAGCACGGATCCGTCGACGGACGTGGTGCTCGATGAACGGCCGGCTCGCGAAGACCGCTGGATCGCCGACGGGGCCGCGAGCGAGCCGGTGGCCGTTGAGGCACAGCCGGATCCGGCTTGGGTCGCCGACGGCGGCACCGGCAGTGACCAGCTCCTCGAACAGGCCCGGGAACAGCTGCTCGAAGGAGGTGGTGCCGCTGGCCAACAGCAGGTGGACGTGGCGGTCCTGCGGTACCCCGGGACGGGGGACCGCCTCGTCAGGCAGGTGGTCTCGGTCGAGGACGGTCACCGCGTCGAACCGCGTCCGCAGCGCCTGCGCGATCGTCATCCCGGCCATGCTGCCGCCGATGACGATGGCGTGATCGCTGCTTCGAGGAGGGCCGGCATCGCCGGTGCTTCCGGCGAGGAGGCGCTGGTGGGTTCCGGATGGGTGCATCGGTCGCTCCTGCTGCAGAAGTGCGGGGACGCACGGCGGGCCCGCCGTCATGGCTGCGGCATCCGATGACGGCTCGGGCCGACCGCCGGTCGCGCCCGGACCTCGCGTGCATGGGCCGCGGCCCCTGAGCCGTTCATGCGGGTTTGCGACCCCAGGTCAAGGCGTGGACCGGGGTGAGTTGGTGGGCGCCGAGGTCGGTGAACCCGTGCCGGGTGAGTAGGTCGTCGTAGGCGCTGCGCGGGAGCAGTTGGTCGTCGATCTGCGCCTCGAAGAACTGGATGCCGCCCATGATCCGGCCGGGGACCGACCGCAGCCCCTCGTCGTCCTGCGGGAACGGGAAGTCGGAGATGACGAACCATCCGCCCGGCTCCAGAACCTCGAGGACGTTGCGTGTCACGCCGTCGATGTCGCGGCACTCGTGCATCGAGATGTTGTTGATGACCACCGTGGCCGGGGGCTCGACGCTCAGCTCCTCCAGGGGGCTGGCGTACAGGGTGATCCGGTCGGCGACCCCGGCGTCGCTCACCCGCTTCTCGGCGAGATCGATCGAGTGAGCGTCACCGTCCACCCCGACGATCTCACAGTGGGGGAAATGCTCGGCCAGTCGCACCAATCCGCTACCCGCGCCGCAGGCGGTGTCCACGATCCGGCCGCCCGACGTCAACTGGTCGAGCAGACCCGGGACCTGCCCGAGCCCGCCAGGGACCAGGCGGGTGTAGAACGGCGCGCCGGTGCCCGCGACTCCGGCGATCCAGTCCGGGCTGCACTGGTCCCACCACAGGCGTTCGCCGGAGTCGAGGACCGACTCGAACCGGTCGAACATCTCGTGTTGCTCGAACACCGGGAAGATGCCGCCGAGGTAGGCCGGAGAGCTGGGATCGAGGAGCAAGGTGTCCATGTGTGGCGCGAGGCGGTAGCGCTCCCCGGTGCGGGTGCACACTCCAGCGCCCAGCGCGGAGCGGCACCACACCGCTACGTAGAAGGGGTCGAGGTCGGTGTCGTCCGCGAGCTCCTCCGGTGTCATCCCGTCCGTGGAGCCAGCCAACGTCTCGATCAGGCCCTGGCGCAGCCCCATCGAGATCGTGCGGTGGCTGGCGTAGCCGGCGACGTGGCCGAGGAGCGTCGGCGCTTGCTCCTGCAAGGTGGGGCCGTCCTGGTCGGTCATCGCGAGATCCTCCTGCGGTCGGCGGTGTGGCGGTGCGTCGGTGCGGCGGTGCGCGGATCGTGAGCGGGACCCGCCCACGCGGGATGCACCCGGCGGATGCGCCCGAGGGACCGGCACCCACGACCGTTCGAGCATGGACGGACCATCACCTCGCCAACCAGTACAAGGTCTGTACCACCCCTGGCGTCCTCGTCCGGTCCTACGTAGGGTCGATGGCGCAGGTGCGACACCGCGACCTGGGAGGGGCGAGGTGGGCAACTACGGGCAGTTCTGTCCGGTGGCCAGGGCCATGGAGCTCCTGGACGAACGCTGGACGCTGTTGGTGATCCGCGAGCTGCTGTCCGGGAGCCGGCACTTCAACGAGCTGCGTCGCGGGGTGCCCCGCATGTCGCCGGCGTTGCTCACCAAGCGGCTGCGCACCCTGGTCCAGGCGGGGGTCGTCGAGCGGTACGAGGACGACGATCGCGTCATCTACGAGCTCACACCCGCCGGCGAGGAGTTGCAGAGCGTCGTGGAGGCACTGGGTATGTGGGGCATCCGTTGGATGCCGGAGCTGGGTGACGAGGACCTCGATCCTCACCTGCTGCTGTGGGACGTCCACCGCAACCTCGACCTCGACGCCATGCCCGACGGTCGGACGGTGCTGGCCTTCCACCTGTTCGATGCCCGGCAAGGTGCTCGGGACTGGTGGATCGTCGTCAACGAGGACGGCGTCGACCTGTGCGACGCCGACCCCGGCTTCGAGGTGACCGTCCGGATCGAGGCGTCGCTGCGGGCGCTGACGCGGGTCTGGGTGGGCGAGGCCGACTGGGACGAGGCGTTGCGAACCGGCGAGGTGCAGCTCCACGGTCCGGCCAGCATCCGACGGCAGGTACCGGTCTGGTTGGAGCTGTCAGCGTTCGCGGCGGTCCCGCGACCGACGCCGCGCGAACCCGTCGGTGTGATCGACTAGGAGGCAGGCCGTACCGCGGTCGATCACGCCCTCGGTGCTCGCTCGGCTCACCACGCCCGCTGGTCACGCGACGACTATCGTCGGTGGGTATGAGCCCACCGACGATGTTGTCCGCCGGCCCGCCCGAGCTCGGGATCGAGCTCGGCGCCGATGCCACGATCACCGACGACGGGTGGCTCGAGCGTCATCTGCTGGCGCCGCCCGGCCTGGACGGACCGCCGGGCATCCTGCAGGGCGGGCTCGCGGCCGGGGTGACCGCTCCGATCGCCCGGCTCGTCGAGCGCTACCGCGCACCGTTGACCTCGATCGATGCGCGGCTGCACGCCCCGACCCCGCTCGGTGTACCACTGCGCGCTCTGGTCCGCAGCACCGACGAGGCGGCCCGCTACCAGGTCGAGACCCGGCACGGTGACACACGGTTGGTCAGCGCGGAGGTGGAGTTGGCCGGCTACGAGCCGTCGCCCCGGGCGTTCGATCTGGCGGAGCTGGGCCGTTCACCGCTCCCGGAACCGGTCCCGCAGGACATCTTCCCGGCCTGCTTCATCTGCGGGCCGGAGCCGAACCACCCGCATGGCCAGCGCATGCATCCGCGTTACCGCCGTGACGGTGCCGTCGTGCAACCGTGGGTGGTCGAGCCCGAACTCGGCGACGAGCGCAGCGTGATCGATCCGCTGATGATCAGCGCGGTGCTGGACTGCCCGACGGTGTGGGCGTCGATCGACCACGTGCACGCTCTCGGTCACGAGGGCGCGTTGCTCGCCGGCTACCACCTGCGGCTGTTCCGGGACGCGCCGGTGATGGAGCCGTTGCGGGTCGTGGGACGCATGGACGATGCGGACGGGGTGAAGGTCCGCGCTCGTGCCGCGCTGGTGGATGAGGACGGCGTGATCTACGCGGTGGTCTCCGCCTTCCACATCTCGGTCGCGCAACTGCCAGGTCGCACTCCCGTCACCTGACACCGCCGCGGACCGCTCGGGTCACCTGATGGCGCCGCGGACCGCTCAGGTCACCTGACGGCACCGCGGACCGCTCGGGTCACGTGACGGCGCCCTGACCGCTCCGCTCGATGGAGGCCGCCGCGGACCGGTCCGGTCACCCCGTGGCGGTGTCGGTGAACCGCTGGACCAGGACGCGCCGTCCGTGGGCGCCGCGCTCGTCGGACCACTGGTCGACGATCTCGAGCCGACCATCCTCGCGTCGCTGGACCCGGGCTCGTCCACGTCCCAGGGACTCGTCGGTGGCACCGCCACGGTGCTCCTCGGTGTGGACGAAGCGGTAGCGCACCAGGTCGCCGGTGAGGATCCCGGCGACCTCGCCGTCGAAGATCCGGTCGCCGTCGTAGCGGGCGATCACCCGGCGCCCCTCCTGCAGGAAGCGCACGTGCAGCCCGTACGACGGTGGGCCCTCGTTGACCTCCTCGATCTGGAAGGTCAGCCCGTGCAGGTCGTAGCCCTGGTTGCCGGCCCGGTGACGGCCCGCCTCCCAATCGCTGCGAGTGAGGGCGTAGCCCCACTCGGCGGCGAACCGCCCGTCGGCGTGCTCGACCACGTCGCGGTAGCGCGCTTCCATCCGGAAGCCGGCCGCGTTGAACACCCGCTGCATGGGCACGTTGTGCTCGTGGGCGCGCCCCGTCAGTCGCATCAGCTCCGGGTGGGCGGAGAAGTGATGATCGGCCAGCTGCCGTAGCACTTCGCGGCCAACGCCTCGACCGCGGACCTTCGGGCTGATCCGCAGCGTCATCTCCGCGTCGTGGTCCGCTAGCCCGGTCACGAGCACGAACCCGCGGGGCTCGCCGTCGACGATCGTCGCCCAGCCCCAGCGTTCGTCCGATGCCCAGGTCCCTTCGTCGAGCTCTGCCGCGAGCTTGCCTTCCTCCCAGTCGAAGGCCGGCGCCAGTGGGGTCGCCGCAGCCCGGTCGACGGCCGTGACCCAGCTCGCGTCATCGGCGACGAGCATCCGCAGGTGGACCTCCGGACGGTCGCCAGGCGGGCCGTCGAGGTGGTCTCGCTGATCGGGCTGGTCGGACACGGTGGTCTCCGTCGTCGATGGACACCAGCTGGCGCAGCGCGAACGTGGCCTGGTGCGAGCACGGCCGGACGCGGACGGGCACGCGATATCGGCGCGACGCCTGGGTGGCTCCTGAGCGCGTCACGGCGAAGCGGTCTCCGCTGACCGGAGCCCCATGGTGCCAGACGGCGTGCGTGATGGCGGCCCGACCTACCTCGCGCCGGCTCAGCGTCGCGTCATGGTGTGTTCACCTTCCGGGTTGCGGGCCCGAAGCCGTCCGACGATGGCCAGCAGGCCGGCCAGGACGACCGCGCCGCCGGTGACCGCGAGCAGCCCGGCCAGGTCATCCAGCAGGTCCGGTGCGGCCAGCATCGCGATCCCCAGCGCGAGCATGAGCGATCCGCCAACCAGCTTGAGGGCGCGGCCGTGACGCTCCTCGAACCGTGCCATGCGCAGCGTGATCACGACCGCACCGAAGATCAGCAGCTCCAGTCCGACGTAGATCAGCAGGTACAGGGCGAGCAGCGCCGCGAAGGTGGCGCCGCCGTCGACGCCGAGGCTGCGGAGCGTGCCGGTCCAGATGACCGGGAAGCCGGCCGTGCACGGCAGCTCCACCAGGGCGACCCCCGCCGCCATGACCACGGTGACCGCCAGTACCGACGGCAGCGACCGTCGCTGGTCCCGGATCGCGCGTCCACCGCGGTAGATGCGGGGCTTGAACCGGTCGGGGATCGTCAGGGAGATGCCCTGCTTGTAGGCGAGGAAGTCCTTGACGTTGATCAGCCCGACGACCAGCGCGACCACGGCGACGATGGCACGGATCGTGCCCAACTGCTCGACGAACCCCAGCACGGTGAACAGCCCCACGATGAACGCGCCGTAGAGCAGCCCGGTGACGGTGAGGAACGTCACACCGACCGCCGCGACCCGTCGCCGGGTGGCGCCGGCGTTGAGCACCATCGCCAACAGCACGGTGAGGACCCACAGCGAACACGGGTTGAACCCGTCGACGAACGCGATCAGGGCGGTGACCCCGACCGCGGAACGGCCACCCAGGGCCACCTCGCCGAGACCTGGCACCGCGACGGTGGCATCCTCGACGGTGGCCGGATCCTCGGCCGGGTCGTCTGGGTCCGGTTCGGCGGCCTCACGGCGGTCGATGGCCGCCGCGACCGCGGCGGTGACCTCGTCGGCGACCTGATCGCTGAACCCGACCCAGACCTGCTCGTCGAGCACCGTGGTCGGCACGCCCTCGGCGGTCCGGCCGCGCTCGCGCAGCTCGGCTTCCCATCGCTGCCGTGCGGCCGGATCGCCCGAGACCTCGAACCGCTCGACGCGTAGCGCCGGACCGGCCTCGGCTTCCAGGTCGTCGAGGTACGTCTCCATCTGGGCGCAGTAGGGGCAGCCGTCGGCACCGAAGTACAGCAGCTCGACCGGGTCATCGTCAGCGGCGATCGGCGATGAAGCGGTGGGCGTGGCGGCGGCCGGCGCGGCCGAGACCGGTGCGGCCGCAACGCCGCCGGCGGCGTCCAGCCCACGCAGGGTGTGGTCGACGTCGAGCGTCCCGAGCAGCCAGGGCAGCGCCAGCAGTAGGACCGCGGCCACCGCCAACGGCCGATGACCCGCGCGAGAGCGCGCGTCGATCGACCGGTCCGTCACGGCTCGCACCTTCCACACCTCGCCCTGCACGGTCGCGCACCGACCGTCGGTCGGCTGCGGCCGGCGGTCCCAACCTCGATGGGCCGTGCGACCCCTCCTTCCCGTCGCCAGCCGTGCCACCGCGTCACGGGTCCCGGCGCCGACCGGTGACCTGAACGCCACCGGTCACACCGCGCGGAGCACCAGTAGGGTGGCCGGTGGCCCCGCGGGAGTTGCGGTGGCTGCGGCCAGCCTCCGGCTGCGCCGGTCGACGATCCGAGGCACGGAGTTCACGTGGAACTGGTGGGACGTACGGCGATCGACCTGGCGGCCGCGGTCCGCGCCGGCCACGCATCGGCCACCGAGGTGGTGCGTGCGCACTTCGACCACCTCGCCGCGGTCGAGCACCGGCTCGGGGCGTTCGTGACGACCCGGCGGCGGGAAGCGCTCGCGGAGGCCGAAGCGGTCGACGCCGCCGATGACCGCGACCGGTTGCCGTTGGCCGGGGTCCCGGTCGCGGTCAAGGACGTCATCGATGTCGCCGGGCAGCCCACCCGGCACGGGTCGACCGCGACCACGGCTGATCCGGCAGCCGACGACCACGAGATCGTCGCTCGCCTGAAGTCGGCTGGGGCGATCATCATCGGCAAGACCCGGTGTTCGGAGCTGTCGGTCTGGGGAACCAGCGATGATCCCGATGGCATCGCGATCAGCCCGTGGGACCCGACCCGCAGCGCGGGGGGGTCATCCGGTGGGTCGGCGGCTGCGGTCGCCTCGGGCATCGTCCCGTTGGCGCTCGCCTCGGACGGGTTCGGTTCGATCCGGATCCCTGCGGCCGCCTGCGGGGCGATCGGTATGCGGCCCGGTGGCGGGTGGCTGCCTGTCGAGGACGCCGTGGGCGAGCCGCACTGGTTCGGCATGAGCCGCTACGGGCCGATCGCGACCACCGTCGCCGACGCGGCCCTGCTCATGGACGTCATGGCCGGTCGTGACACGGTTCGCGAGGTGGCGCCGCTGGACACCCCGATCAAGGCGGCCGTGTCGTGGAAGGTCGCCGCTCCGGGGGTCGGGGTCACCGGCGCCTGGCGCGAAGCGGCGCTGGAGGCCGGGCGTCTCCTGCACCACGCCGGGCACACCGTCGTGCACGAGGATCCGCCGTACGACCGAGGGTTGGCACAGACGGTCATCGGGCGCTGGACCCAGGGCGTGGGCGCCGACGTCGCCGCGCTCGACCTCGACCCGGACGAGCTGCAGCCCCGGACCCGCGCGCACCTCGCGGCGGGGGAGCGGCTGGCGAAGGCGCGACCGGTCGACGACGCGGATGCGGTCAGCTGGCGCGAGCACCTCGAGCCCTTCTTCGCCGACCATGACGTGCTGATCACCCCGACGTTCGCGCGCAGCCAGCCGGCCGCGACCACCTGGCACGAGCGGCCGTGGGCCGCCAACATCGCGTCCAACTACTCGACCTACCCCTACTGCGCCCTGTGGAACCTCGCCGACCTCCCGGCGATCGTGGTCCCGCTGTGGCAGGACGGCGGACGGCCGCTGAGCGTGCAGATCATCGCCGGTCCGGGGCATGAGCGGCGTGCGCTGGCGGTCGCAGCGAAGCTGGAGGCGCTGGTGCCGCGGGCTCGGCACGCGCCCGGCTGGGGCGTGCCGATCGCTTAGTGGCCGCGCCAGTAGGTGGCCCGGCTCGCAACGTCCAGGCGGCGCCTCGCGGCGTTGGACCTCGGTCACATGCCTTCCAGGCATGCTCCCTCGGCCCGCCTTGCGATGCATCCACCTGG
>SKNP01000210.1 GCA_007120485.1 Nitriliruptoraceae bacterium | reverse complement strand
GCCGCTCGCATCGATGCGGAGGGTCTGGCGGGGGCGCCGGCACCGCCACGGTTCCCGGCGACCGGCGACGGTGCCTGGTTCGCTGCGGAGCCCGGAGCGACCGAGCCGCCGTCCGAACCGACGCCGGTCCGTGACTCCCCGGCGTGGCGCGACGCTGCGGACGCCCGGTCCGCGCGACGTTGACGGATCCGACCAGCGAGGATGTCATGGCCGAGGCGTACCAGCGAGGTCTGGAGCCGGGGTACCGCTTCCGCTGCGGTGGGTGCGGCAACGTCACCCGGTTCGACGTCGTCGAGTCGGCGCGGACGCGCCGCTTCCACCACTTCGATCTGGGCGGCGACGGGCAGGTCGACGAGGAGGAGGTCCTCGCGCGCACGATCGAGTCCGTCACGTGTCGCTGGTGCGGCCGCGACGACGCGGTCGGGGTCGAAGCGACCCCGAACCCCGCCAGCTGATCCGCCCACCCATGGCGACCGCTGAGCCCGTGCCGCCGATCGAGGTGCTGACGCGTCTCGATGCGGACGCCTGGGCACAGCTGCTGGTCGCCACCCGCCGGGCGCTCGAGGCGCGGGGTGCCCGCACCGATCCTGAACGCGAGGTCCTGACGACCTCGACGGGTCGGCTCGTGGCCGGATCCGGACGGCAGCGGGCCATGACGGTGCTCGCTGGTGACGCCGAACTGTGGGGGCACGTCCGGGCCGACCCCACGGCGGCGACCGCGGTCAAACGCGTCACCGCGGCCATGGCGGCCAGGGTCGACCGTTCGGCGTCGGAGGGCGTCGGGTCCACCGGTGCCGCCGACCCCGCCGACGTGGGGCGTGCGAAGCTCCGAGCGCGTCGGGCCCGTGAGGAGCGTGACGCCTGGCAGCGCCGGGCGGAGGGCGCGGAGGCACGCGTGGGTCGGCTGGAGTCCGAGGCCGCGTCGGTGCAGGCGCGCCTGCGCGAGGTGGAGGAGCAGCTGGCAGCCGCGCAGGCGCAGTTGGCCGCACAGGTCGAGGAGCAGACGCGGGCGGTCGAGCGGGAGCGGCGGCGACGCGATGGCGAGATCGCCAAGCTCGAGGAGCAGCTGCGGACCGCCCGGGCGGCGTTGGAGGAGCAGCGGCAGGCGGCCCGGCAGGCCGCCCGCCGTCGCCAGGCGCCCCCTCGGGAGGAGGTCGCCGCCACCACGCGTCGGGGGGAGCCCGATCCGGAGGAGGACCGCACCACGCGGCTGGTGCCGGGGCGGCCGAGCCGGCTCCCCGACGGGGTTGCGGCCGGCACCACCGACGCCGCCTCGCTGCTGCTGCACCCCGGTCGCAAGGTCCTGATCGACGGCTACAACGTGACCCGACAGCACCGGTCGCACCTCGACCTGGAGACCCAGCGGAACTGGTTGGTCCAGCTGTTGGCCACGGGCGTGGCCATGCGGCGGATCCGGCCGGTCGTGGTCTTCGACGGCGAACAGGCGGGCGGGAGTCGGGCCGGTGTCGGTACCCGTGAGGTCGAGGTGCGGTTCACCTCGTCGGGCATCACCGCCGACGACGAGCTGGTCTTCGCCGTCGAGGCGACCGACGAGCCGGTCGTGGTGGTCACCGACGACCGCGAGCTCATCGACCGGGTGCGCGCTGGTGGAGCGGACGTGCTCAGCACGGTCTCGTTCCTCGGCGCGGTCAGCTCGGCGCCATCGTGACCGTGGGTGGGTCACGGGACCCGCGGATCCTGTGGGTGACCAACGACCTGCCGCCACGTGCCGGGGGGATCGAGCAGTTCGTCGCGAACCTGCTGGACCGGGTCCACCCGGCGAGCACGGTGGTGGTGGGGCCGGCCGGTGGGCTCGACGGGGCGGTCCACGACCAACGCCAGGCCTACCGCACCGTGCGCCACAGCGGCTCGATCCTCCCCACGGCTCGCGTCGCACGACTGGCCGTCGAGGTGGGACGTCTCCATCGGCCCGACGTGGTCGTCCTGGGGGCTGCGTGGCCGCTGGGGGAGCTGGCGCCGGTCCTCGGACGTGCCCTCGGCGTCCCCGTGGTCGCCCTGTCACACGGGCTGGAGGCGGGCATCGCCCAGGCGGGTGGTGGGTGGCTGATCGCCCGGGCCACTCGGGGCCTGGCGGCGGTCACCACGATCAGCGGCTGGACCGAGGAGCAGCTGGCGCCGTACCTCCGAGCGTCGCGGCACGCTCACCTGCCGCCCGGGGTCGATGTCGCGCGGTTCCGTCCGGACGTCGACGGGGTGGCAACCCGGCGTGCCTGGGGGGTCCCCGGCGACGTACCGCTCGTCGGCTGCATCTCCCGGCTGGTGCCGCGCAAGGGCCAGGATCAGCTGCTGGCGGCGTGGCCGGAGGTCCGTCACCGTCACCCCGACGCGGTGCTCGCGCTGGTCGGCGAAGGGCCCGCGGGTCCGGAGCTCGACCGGCGTGTCGTCGCCCTCGGGCCCGACCCGGGGGTGGTGCTGCCGGGCCGGGTGGCGTGGGACGCGCTGCCCGCGAGCCACGCCGCGTTGGACGTGTTCGCGATGCCGTGTCGCACCCGGTGGGGTGGCCTCGACGTCGAGGGGCTCGGGATCGTCTACCTCGAGGCGCAGGCCAGCGGGGTGCCGGCTGTCGCTGGCCGGTCGGGCGGCGCTCCCGAGGCGGTGGTCGACGGGATCACGGGGACGGTGGTCGACGGCGACGATCCCCGTGCGATCGTCGGCGCGCTCGACCACTGGTTGTCCGACCCGGCAGCCCGCACCGCGGCGGGTCAGGCCGGTCGCCGCGAGGCGGAGACCCGATGGTCGTGGGCCGTGATCGCGGATCGGTTCGCGGCACTGCTCGATGAGGTGATCACGACGGGTCGACCGGCCGCAGGGTGACGATCACCGGTCGGTGCGTCGAGGCCTGCGTCGCCGGAACCTCCAGCCGCAGGCGGCGCAGGTCGCCGGACGCGAGGACGTGGCTTCGGTGGACCTGCGGGTCGTGGGCAGGGAACGTGGGCGTGTCGGACGGCATGACGTGGTCGACCAACGGGTCGAACGACGCCAGGACCGCGGACTCGGCGTCGCCGTAGAGGTCCCCGGCGACGACCGTCGGGATCTGCCGTTCGCGCAGGCGAGCGACGGTCGCGGCGACCGCTCGAGCCTGCGGGAGCCGGGTCTCGGACGGATCATCGGCCTGGCTGAGCTGGGTGCCGACCACCCCCAAGCTGGAGCCGTCGGGCAGGTCGAGCACGGCGGCGACCGAGCCGCGCGGCATCGGGTCGCGTCCGCGGGGAAGCGGCTCGGCGACGAACTCCTCGATGGGGTACCGACTCAGGATCGCGTTGCCGAAGACGACGTCCCCGGCCCCGCCGAACCGCACGTGGCGCAGACCGAGGTCGGCAGCGAACAGCAGCAACGCGTCGTGGCCACCGGTGGCCAGCCACCCTCGATCGACCTCGTTGAGCACCACGACGTCGGGGGTGTGGTCACGCAGCGCCTGGGCCTGGGCCGCCGGGTCGAAGCGCCGGTCCCCATCGAACCCCGACCGGATGTTGTAGGTCGCGACCCGAAGGTCGTCATCAGCGTCGTAGACGGCGGCGCGGGTGGTGGGCTGCCCCCCGATACCCACGAGCGCGACGGCGAGTCCCAGCGCGCCGACCAACCTCAGGGCGGCGACGACGTCGACGGTGGTCTGGGTCACGCGTCCCCGGGTGACCCAACTCATCGCGATGCCCAGCCCGGCGGCGAACGCGGCCGTGGCCAGCAGCACCAGCCGTCCGTCGCCGGGGAACGGCCACTCGTAGCTGCTGTAGTGGATGGCGGTGATGGCGGCGAAGAGCGCCAGCGCACCGCTCGTCGTGAGAGCTCGACGTCGCACGCCGGCCGCCCCGGGCAGGCCGGTCCGCGGGACGTCGATGCCGACCAACACACCGACCCCGGTGGCCACCGCGACCTGACCGAGGACACCCTGCCACCCGGCCGGGGCGAGCGTGCTGGCCGTGCCGATGAGGACCAGGACGGCGCCGCTCGCGCCAGCCCGTACCCCGCCGAGTCGTGGGGCCAGCACCGCGCCGAGCACGGCCATCGCCTGTCCGATCGCGACGGTCACCGCGACGGTGCCGGCGTCCCAGCCGGTCGCGACCGCGATCCGACCGGGCACACCACCGATGATGCCACCGAGCACGAGCAGCGGGGTCAGGCTCCACCAGGGCCATGCGGCCGCGGTCGGCGATCCGCCGTTGGCACTGGCCGAGCTCGGATGGGTGGGCGCGGTCAGCGCCTTGGCCGTGGGGATCAGGGCGCCCGCGATCGTGATCAGGACCAGCAGGGATCCGACGGTGGCTTCGAACGTGGCTGGCCAGATCCACCCCGCGGTGGCGGTACCGACGTGGACGGCGCCAGCAGCGCTGATCCCGATGACGGCGCCGGTGCGGGCGGCCCGGTCCGCTCCCGGCGGGGCGCCGCCAGCGACGCCGGTGAGGGCGGCGAGGGCGCCAGCGGTCGCCACCGCCGCCGCGACGAGTTGGAGCGGTCCGGTGGCCACGGGCAGGCTGAGCACGCTGCGGCCGAGAAGCAGGGCCAGGCCGCCCAGCAACCACACGCGATGGGCCCCGATCCGCCCCAGCGCCGCCGCCAACGCGATCGCGGAGGCGAACACGGCAGCCCCGAGCAGGCCCGCAGCGACCGTGGCGGCGACGCCGTCGTCGCCCGCGCGGACCAGGGAGGGGGCGAGGACTCGCAGGGTCTCGAGCAACCCGAACGACGCGACCGCGGCCCCGAGCACGGCGGCGCCGGTCTGCCGCCGATCCGCCACGCCACGCTCCTTCGGGTCCCTGCCGGTGGGGAGCCTACGCAACGCGCTACCGTTCCCTCCTCACGCCGACGCGGGGCGTGGGTGACGAAGGGCGGCGGATGGACGCGGTGGTCAGCATCGAGGGAGCCGAGCCGTGGTCCGCGCCGGGGCGGGGTGACCGTGCCCGTACGGGGGTGATCGTCACCCATGGCTACACCGGGAACCCGGTCGCCACCCGCCCGCTCGGGCAGCGCCTCGCCGCCGAGGGCTACACCGTCGAGGTGCCCCTGCTGCCCGGCCACGGCACCAGCCACCGCGACCTCGGCCGGACCCGCTACGCGGACTGGTACGCGGCGGTGGAGCACCTGGTCGATCTCCTCGCGGATCGGTGTGACGAGGTGGTGCTCGTCGGCCACTCGGTGGGCGGGACCATCTCGCTGGACCTGGGTAGCCGACGGCCGGACGACGTCGCCGCGGTCGGGGTGATCAACCCGTTGTTGCTGAACCCGAGCGACCTTCGGGCGAAGATCGCGCCGGTGCTGCAGTACCTGGTCCCGTACCTGCCCCGGGACGCGGCGGCGATGCCGACCAACGACGTCGCCCGCCCGGACGTGGAGGAGTCGGCCTATCCGATCATGTCGACCCGCGCGCTGCAGTCGGTGCTGCGGGAGCTCCCCCGGATCCGCTCGCAGCTGCTGGACCTGACCCAGCCGCTGCTGGTGGTGCGCTCGACCCGCGATCACACCGTGCCGCCGACCCACGCGCAGGCGCTGTTGGAGCTGTCCGCGAGCCGCGACCTGCAGGATCTGGTGTGTGAACGTTCCTACCACGTGCCGCAGATCGATTACGACGCGGAGAAGGTGGCTGACGGGATCGTCCGGTTCGTCCACGACGTCACGGGCCGGTGATCGACGTGAGCACGACGGCCGGGTCGCACGCGGCGACGGTCGGTCACGTCGACGACGCCGGCTTCGTCCGGGCCCCCGCACCGCTGGTCTACCGACGGTTGTCGGATCTGGGTCGCTGGCCGACGTGGTGGGCGGGCTGTCGGGTCCGGCCGCTGCCGCCCACCTTCGACGATCCGACGGGGGAGCGGTTCGCGGTCCAGCTGGACCGCGGCTGGCGTCAGCGGCTGTGCCTGTCCGTGCAGCCCACCGGATGGCGCCACGACGAGGGGTTCGAGCTGCTGCTGGGCGGCGATGTGCGAGGTCGGGCAGAGTTCTGGTTGGAGCCCACTCACGGCGGCACGCTGCTGCACCACCTGGCCAGCTTCCGGACGCCCCTGGCCCGCCCCGGGGGGATCGTGATGGCCTACCGTCGGGCGATCCGGCGCGGGCTGTGGGGCTGCAAGGACGCCCTCCAGTTGGAAGCGCGGACCTCCGCCGGTCTGCAGCCCTGACCTTCCACGTCCGGTCGTGGTCGGCCGGCCTTGCGGCGTGACCTGAACCTGACCAGGTGGCGCCGCTAGCCTGACGCATCCGTCCACGAACCGAACCGATCGGGGCTCGAGCTGACCCGCGTGCTGCTGTTCACGGGCAAGGGGGGCGTCGGCAAGACCTCCGTCGCCGCGGCCACGGCCGTGCGCGTGGCGGGTGCCGGCGGGCGGGTGCTGCTGACCTCCACCGATCCGGCCCACTCGCTGAGCGACGTCCTGGACGTGACGCTGGACGATACGCCGCGACCGGTGGCGCTGTCGGGGGAGGCCTCCGGATCGCTGGCCGCGCAGCAGTTGGATGCGCAGGCACGGCTCGAGGCGCGGTGGGACCGTGTCCGCGACTACCTCGCCGCGGTCCTGGCCTGGGGTGGGGTCGGTGACGTCGCCGCGGAGGAGCTGGTGACCTTCCCCGGGCTGGACGAGTTGTTCGCGCTGTTGGACCTGCGCGAGCACGTGGCGGCGGATGACCACGACGTCGTGGTCGTCGACTGTGCCCCGACGGCGGAAACCCTCAAGCTGCTCGCGTTGCCCGACGCGCTGCGGTGGTACGCCGACCGGGTGCTGGGACCGGGACGGCGGATCGCCCGGGCCGTCGCGCCGCTGACCCGGCCGCTCGGTGTCTCCGGTGCACCGTTCCCCGTGCCGGACGACGAGGTCTTCGACACGGTCGGCGAGGTCCACGCCCAGCTCTCGGAGGTGCATGCGCTGCTGACGGACACGGCGCGGTCCTCGGTCCGGCTGATCTCCACGCCGGAACGGTTGGCCCTCTCGGAGACCTCACGCATGCTGACCACCCTCTCGCTGTTCGGCTACGGCGTGGACTCGGTCGTGGTCAACCGGCTGTTGCCGGACGTGATCAGCGATCCCTACCTCGCCCGGTGGAAGCAGCAGCACACCGAACTGCTCGCCGAGGTGCGTTCGACGGTCGCGCCGGTCCCCGTGCTCACCGCCGATCTGCTCGACGAGGAACCGATCGGACCGGCGGCACTCGACCACCTCGGAGGGTGGGTGTACGAGGAGCACGACCCGGCTGGCGTCCTCCACGACGACGCGCCGGTGTCGCTGGACGTCGACGGCGACATCCACCGGTTGCGCATCCGGGTCCCGGGGGTCGACCGCGACGACGTCGATCTGCACCGGCAGGGTGGGGACCTGCTGATCAAGGTCGCCGGTGTCCGCCGCACGATCCCGCTGCCGGCCGCGCTGCGCCGCCGCGAGGTGGTCGGGGCCGCCGTCGACGACGGGGTCCTCACCGTCCGCTTCGCCGCGATGGCCTCGACGGCGACCGGTTCATGAGCGAGCCGAGCCGCCCCTGGTGGGCATCCGACCCGGTCGCCGACGAGGTCGACCGGTCCGTCGATCCGATCGAGGCGCACCGGGCGGCCCGTCGGGCCTGGCTGGGTCCGAACGCCCCGACCAGCGGACCGGACGCAGCTTGCGGTGATCCGGGCGGAGCGTCTGACGGTCCGCGGACAGCCGGCGGCCCGGGCGGAGCGTCTGACGGCCCGCGGGCAGCCGACGGCCCGGGCGGAGCGGCTGACGGCCCGCGGGGAACGGCCAACGAGCCCGTCGACCACGCCGCGCAGATCTGCGGGGTGTGCCCCGTCTGCGTGCTGGCTCGGACGGTCGGGGAGTCACGTCCGGAGCTGCTCGGCCACCTCGCCGAGGCCGCCCGTCACCTCAGCGCGGCCGCCCGGTCGTTCCTGGAGCCGCATGCGGCGACCGGAGTAGCGGAGGCGGGATCCGCCGACGACCCGACCGCAGCCACCGAGGAGCCACTGGAGGGCACGTCAGGCGAGGACCACGCGTCCGCAGCCCGCAGGCGGCACGCCGGGCGGGGACGGGCGCCCCAACGGATCGACCTCGACCCGTGACCACCACCTCGACGTCCCGGGACGGCTCCGCGCTCGGCATCGACATCGGCGGGACGCGGTTGCGGGCTGCCGTCGTCGCCCACGACGGCACGATCCTGGAACGCACGGCCCGGCCGACCCCGGCCGCGGAGGCCGAGCCGTTGCTGGCGGCCTTGCGGGAACTGGTGGCGGAGTACCCGCACCTGCCGGTCGGGGTCGGGATGGCGGGGCTCGTCGACCCGCACGGCACCGTCCGCTACGGACCCAACATCGGGGTCCGGGACCTGCCGCTGGCCAAGGAACTGGCCGAGGGGCGTGACGCGCCGGTCGTGGTCGCCAACGACGCGTCGGTCGCCGCCCTGGCGGAGCAGCGGGTCGGGGTCGCCGCCGGCAGCGACGACGTCGCCCTGATGACGCTCGGCACGGGGGTCGGCGGTGGGATCGTCGTCGGTGGGCAGGTGGTGCTCGGCTCGGGTGGTTTCGCCGGCGAGCTCGGCCACATGGTGGTCCACGAGGGTGGCCGCAAGTGCCCCTGTGGCAACCGCGGTTGCATCGAGGCGTACGCGTCGG
>SKNP01000242.1 GCA_007120485.1 Nitriliruptoraceae bacterium | reverse complement strand
GCTGCCTGTCGGCGGTGCCGGTCGTCACCGGGTCCGCACCAGCGAGAAGCGGAACCGCCCCTCGAGGTAGTAGGTCCTCGACCAGGCGACGGCGTTGCCATCGATGGTCCGGTGGACCTGGTCGAGGAGCACGTAGACGGCGTCCGACGGGCGCTCGCCCCATCCGATGTGCCCACCCGTCGCGGCGTGGACCTCCGCGGTCGCCCAGGCGACGTCCACCCCGATCGAGCGCAGCAGCTCGTAGAGCGACCCCTCGATGGTCTCCGGCGCGAGGTCGTCGGGGAGGATCGTGCCGGGCAGCACGTCGTAGGAGAACGCCACCGGGGTGTCGTCGGCTCGCAGCTCGCGTTCGGTGACGAACACCGGATCGCCCTCGTGCAGGTCGAGGTGGCGAGCCTGCTCGGCGTCTGCCGGGGCCAGTTCGCGGCGGCGGTAGATCATCGAGGGCACGGCACCGACCCGACGGATCGTGGCGGTCATCGAGTCCAGATGGCGGAGATCCGCGTGGATCCCGGGGCTGGCCCCGGTCGCGTAGGTGCCCGAGCCGTGCCGGGTCGCGGTCAACCCTCGGCTCTCCAGCGAGCGCAGCGCCGTGCGGATCGTCGCGCGGGACACCCCGTAGGTCTCCGCCAGGCGGACCTCGCCGGGCAGCCGCGTGCCCGGCGGCCAGACGCCGTCCTCGAGCTGCCGTCGCAGATCGTCGGCGACCCGTGCGGAGCGGGTGCTGGTGCCCCCGGTCGGGTCATCGGGTCGATCCACCGCTGCTGCCCCCGGGTTGACGCTCGATCGAGCGGCATCCTAGCGTGACCGACCGATCGGTTGTCAGACAACTTCCGGGAGCGGGTCGTGGAGGATCGTTGGGATGATGCCGAGGCGTCCCGGTTCGACGGTGCGCTCGGGGCCTGCGTGTACGGCTCGCGCCTGATCGGACGCGAGCCGACGCTGGTGCTGCACGGTGGCGGCAACACCTCGGTGAAGGCGCCGTGGGAGGACGTCACCGGCACGACCATCGACGCGCTGTACGTCAAGGGCAGCGGCTGGGACCTCGCCACCATCGAGTCGCCCGGGTTCGCGCCCCTGCCGCTGCAACGGTTGCGGGACCTCGCCGCGCTCGACGAGCTCAGTGACCCGGCCATGATGCGCGAGCTGTCGGCAGCGCGCCTGGACCCCGCGGCCCCCGCACCGTCGGTCGAAGCGTTGTTGCACGCCGTCCTGCCCCACGCCGCGATCCAGCACAGCCACGCTGACACGATCCTGGCCCTGACCAACCTGGACGACGGAGAGCAGCGGGTCCGCGAACTGTACGGCGACCGCGTGCTGTACGTCCCGTACGTGATGCCGGGCTTCGATCTGGCCAAGGCGGTCGCCGAGCGCTGGGAGGACGAGGGTCGCGACGACCTGCTCGGGATGGTGCTGCTCAACCACGGGCTGTTCACCTTCGGAGCCTCGACGAAAGCCGCGTACCAGGCCCACGTCGAACTGATCACGCTGGCCGAGCAGGAGCTCGAGCGTGCCGCCCCGGTGCGCATCCCGGCCACCGATCCGCTGCCGTCGGCCGATCCGGTCGAGCTGGCGGACCTGCGGCGCGAGCTGTCCCGGGTCGCCGACCGTCCGATGATCGTCCGTCGCCACACCGGCCCAGCTGCGCGGGCGCTCGCCCAGCACCCCGACCGCGAGCGCATCACCCAGCAGGGACCGTTGACCCCCGACCACGTGATCCGGACCAAGCGGCGGCCGTTGCTCGGCCGCGACGTGGATGCGTTCGCTGACGCCTACCGCGAGGAGTTCGCCCGGTTCGAACACCGTGGCCGCACCGAGCTGACGATGCTCGATCCGTGTCCGCGGGTGGTCCTCGACGACCACCTCGGCATGTTGACCGTCGGTCCGTCCGCCAAGGACGCCGCGATCGCCAGCGACATCTACCACCACACGATGGACGTCCTGCTGCGGGCGGAAGCGCTCGGTGGCTACCGCGCGCTCGATCCCGAGCACTACTTCGATCTGGAGTACTGGGACCTCGAGCAGGCCAAGCTGCGCCGCGCCGGCCCGCCCAAGCCCCTGACCGGCGAGGTGGCGCTCGTCACCGGTGCCGCGAGCGGCATCGGCCGGGCCTGCTGCGACGCGCTGCTCGACCACGGCGCGGCCGTGATCGGCGTCGACCTGGACCCGCAGGTCGTCGACGCCTTCGACGGGCCCGGCTGGCTCGGCGTGGTCGCCGACCTGACGGACCAGGCCGCGCTCGACGAGGTGCTCCGGGCCGGCGTCGACCGGTTCGGCGGGGTCGACCTGGCGGTGATCGCCGCCGGGGTGTTCGGGGAGACCACCCCGATCGCCGAGCTGGACCGCGACGCGTGGCGCTCGGTCCAGGCGATCAACCTCGACGCGACCGCCGCGATCCTCGCCGCGGTGCATCCGCTCCTGGCCCTCGCGCCACGCGGCGGCCGCGCCGTGCTGATCGGCTCGAAGAACGTGGACGCGCCGGGCCCAGGTGCCGCCGCGTACTCCGCGTCCAAGGCCGGCGCGACCCAGCTCGCACGGGTCGCGGCGTTGGAGTGGGCGAGCGATCGGATCCGGGTCAACGTCGTCCACCCGGACGCGGTGTTCGACACCGCGCTGTGGACCGACGCGCGGCTGGCGGAGCGGGCGGAGCGGTACGGGCTGTCGGTCGAGGCGTACAAGCGGCGCAACCTGCTCGGCACCGAGGTCCGGTCGGCCGACGTGGCCCGGGTCGTGACCGATCTGCTGGATCCGGCCTACCACGCGACGACGGGTGCGCAGATCCCGATCGATGGCGGGAGCGACCGGGTCGTCTGATCGGCCGCGCGGCCGCGAGGGCGCGTCGGCCCGTGGGCCCGTCGGCCCGTGGGCCCGTCGGCCCGTCGGGTTCGGCCTGACCCCGTCACGACACCGAACGGGCGGAGGTTCCGGCCCGTCCAGAGCCTCACGGAGGCTCGAACGCCTCCCGAGTGCACGTCGAGCCCCCGGGTACCTGTCGGCCCGACCGTCGTCAGGTGGCGTGCGGCGATGCGAGGCGAGGAGTCCCCGTGGCGCAGGCTGTCGTCGGCGTGGTGCGCGACGCGACCAGCGCGGACGTCCGGGCGCGGACGCTGTCCCTCTCGTTGCTCGGTGTGGTCGCCTGCCTCGCGCTGGTCCCCGATGCGCTCACCGGGCCCGTCGCCTGGACCGTGCTCGCCATCGGCCTGTTGGTCGGGTTGCCCCACGGCGCCGTCGACCACCTCGTCCCCGAGTGGACCCTGGGGCGCGAGCTGCCGCGTTCGACCTTCCTGCTCATCCTCTTCGCCTACGTCACCGTGGCTGCGCTCGCCTTCGGCCTCCTGCTGGTCCAGCCCGTGCTCGCGGCCTCGCTGTTCCTGGTCGTGTCGATCCTCCACTTCGGCGCCGGCGACGTCGAGTTCCTCGGGGCGGCCGGACGCTCGTGGTCGTGGCAGCGCCCCGTCGCCGTCCTGGCCTTCGGGCTGCCCCCGGTCGCCCTGCCGATCGCGGTCCACGCCGAGCAGGCCCGGCCGGTGTTGGTCGGTCTCGCCCCCGAGTTGGCCGTGCTGACCGCGCCAAACGTCCGGACCGTGGCGCTGGTGGTGACCTTCGCCCTGGTCGCGCTGACCGTCTGGATCGCCGTCGCCCAGGGGGGCGGTCGCATCGCCCTCGATCTCGCGGTGCTGTGCCTGGCCTTCGTGCTCGCCCCGCCGCTGCTCGCCTTCGCGGCGTACTTCGGCGGCTGGCACGCCGCACGCCACATCGCCCGCCTGCTGGCGCTCGACCCGCGCAACGCCGACGATCTGGCCATGGGGCGGAACGGTCGACCGTTGCTGCGCTTCGCCCGCTCGGCACTGCTCCCCACCGCCGCCAGCGTGGTCGTCCTGCTCGGCCTGTGGTGGGGTGCGGGAGGTGTCGAGGGCCTGGTCGCCGCTCACCTCGGGCTGCTGGTCGCGCTCACCATGCCGCACGTCGCGGTGGTGTCCTGGCTCGACCGCCGCCGACGGGGGAGCTACGCCGGGGTGCCCGCATGAACGGGCGCGTCGTCATCGTCGGTGCCGGCCTCGGCGGGCTTTCCGCCGCTTGCCACCTCGCCGGCAGGGGCGTGCCCGTGACCCTCCTCGAGCGATCCGGATACCCGGGTGGCCGTGCGGGTCTCCTCGAACGGGACGGCTACCGGTTCGACACCGGCCCGGCGGTCCTCACGATGCTCGGGGTGATGGAGGACACCTTCGCCGCCGCGGGTGCGGACCTGCACGATCACCTCGACCTCATCCGCCTCGACCCCGCCTACCGCGCACGGTTCGCCGACGGCTCGCACGTGCACGTCCGGGCGTCGCAGAGCGACATGCGCGAGGAACTGCGTGCCTTCAGCGGTGATGGCGCCGCGGACGGGTTCGACGACCTCGTCGCCTGGCTCCAGCAGCTGTTCGAGCGGGAGTTCGCCGACTTCATCGACCGGGACTTCCAGTCGCTCGCCAGCCTGCTTCGCCAACCCGCCGCCCTGGCGCGGCTCGCCGCGGCCGGCGGTTTCGGCCGCCTGCAGCCTGCGGTCGACCGGTTCTTCGACGACCCCCGGCTGCAGCGGCTGTTCTCCTTCCAGGCGATGTACGCCGGGATGTCGCCGATGCGGGCGCTGGCGATGTACTCGGTCATCACCTACCTCGACACCGTGCAGGGCGTCTACTTCCCCCGAGGTGGCGTCCACGAGCTCTCGGCCGGGCTGGCCCACGCGGCACAGGATGCCGGGGTCGACCTGCGCTTGGGCGTCGAGGTGGAAGCGATCACCCCCGCAGGCGGCGGGGTGCCCGCCCGGGTCCGTACCAGCGATGGCACCTTCGAGGCCGAGGTGGTCGTCGCGAACCCCGACCTGCCGGAGGTCTACGACCGGCTCGTCGACGTCGACGCGCCACGACGGCTGCGTCGCGGGCACTACTCGCCCTCGTGCCTGCTCTGGTTGGTCGGGGGGCGACGCCCCGAGGGCGCCGATCGCGCCCACCACACCATCCACTTCGGCGCGGCCTGGTCGCGCACCTTCACTGAACTGCTCGACGAGGGCCGTCCCCAGTCGGATCCGTCCCGGTTCGTCACGACCCCGAGCCTCACCGATCCCGACCTGGCGCCGGCCGGACGCGACGTCCTGCACGTGCTCGAGCCGGTGCCCAACCTGCAGGCCGGTCTCGACTGGCCGTCGCTGGAGCCCCAGCTGACGGAGCGGATGCTCACCTGGCTCGGGGAGACCGGGCACCTCGAGGGCAACCCTGAGGTGCTCCACACGATCTCACCCGTGGACTGGGCGGCAGAAGGGATGGGCGCGGGGACGCCGTTCTCCCTCGACCACCGGTTCTCCCAGACCGGCCCCCTGCGTCCGGCGCTGACCGACCGGCGGCTGCCCGGCGTGGTGTTCGTCGGGAGCGCCACCCGTCCCGGGGTCGGGGTACCGATGGTGCTGATCTCCGGCCGGCTCGCGGCGGACCGTGTCGTCGAGCAGCTCGGGCCCCGCTCCGCCGGCTCCCGCCGGCTGGGATGGCAGCGACCTACCAACGCTGCCGAGGGCGACCGGGAGTCCGCACATGCGAGCTGACCGCCGAGCTTCGACCGTGCCGCGCTCGGGCTCGCGCTCCCGCGACCTGCAGGCGAGCTACGCCCGCTGTCGGCGACTGCACCGCGCCCATGGCACGACCTACTACTGGGCGACCCGTGCGCTGCCACGAGCCGACCAACCCCACGTCCACGCGCTGTACGGGCTGTGCCGGTACGCCGACGAGATCGTGGACGCGCCGGGTCGTGGTGACGTCGCCCAACGGGCCGCGGCGCTCGACGCTCTGCGTGAGCGCTTCCGCCAGGACGTCGATGCCGGGCGCAGCGACCACCCGGTGCTGGCCGCGACGGTCGACACGGTGCAGCGCCTGTCCATCGACCCCGACCTGTTCCTGCGGTTCTTCGCCTCGATGCGCATGGACCTGACGGTGTCGACCTACCCCACCTACGGCGCTCTCGAGCGTTACATGGACGGTTCCGCCGCCGTCATCGGCGAGCTGATGCTGCCGGTGCTGCGGCCACCCGACCCCGACGCGGCCCGGGCAGGAGCACGTTCCCTGGGCATCGCCTTCCAGCTCACCAACTTCCTGCGCGACGTGGACGAGGATCTCGGCCGTGGACGCATCTACCTGCCGCTGGATGACCTCGAGCGGTTCGGTGCGGACCCCCGACGACGTATGGCCGATGCTCCGTGGCGGGACCTCAGCCGGTTCCAGATCGCACGTATCCGCGCTATCTACCGCGAGGCTGACGCGGGCATCGACCTGCTGCCCGCACGCTCCGCCAAGGTCATCCGTGCCGCCCGTGTGCTCTACAGCGGCATCCTCGACCGGATCGAGGACGCCGACCACGACGTCTTCTCCTCACGCGCCAGGATCGCCACGCCCGTCAAGCTGGCGGTCGTCGGCCGCGAGGTGGTCCGGCGCTCACCGCGCGACGTCGTGGCGGGCGGTGCCCCCGGCGCGGTCAGCCGGTCCACCCGTGCTGCCGCCGGGTCCGCCACGCCTCCGACATCGCCGCAGCCCCTCCCCGCCCAACGGTGAGGCGCTGATGGAGCCCCTCCGCTACCTGCTGGTCCTCGGCGCCTGCCTGGCCATCACCGCTCCCCTGGAGTGGGTGATCGGTGCGCGGGTGTACCGCCGTCCCCGTCGGCTCGCCCTCACCTTGGTCATCGCCATGACGCCCTTCATCGTCTGGGACCTGGTCGGGATCGGGCGGGGCCACTGGGACTTCTCGTCGCGGTACACCCTCGGCATCGACCTCGGTGGGGTGATGCCCCTGGAGGAGCTGCTGTTCTTCGTGGTCATCCCCATCTGCGCCCTGCTGACCCACCAGGCCGTCCTGCGGCTCGGGGCACGCGTGTGGCCACGGGGTCGCCTGGCCCGGGAGGCCGCGGAGGCGGGGGCAATCGCGTCGCTGGCCTCCGAGGCGGAGCAGGGGGCGCCCCGTGCCTGAGTACACCCTGCTGACGGTCCTCGCGATCGTCGTGGTCGTCCTCCTCGATCTCGTCGTGGTCCGGACGCGGCTGCTCGCCACCCTCGGTTTCTGGCTGGCGCTGGCGATCATGTGGGGCTTCCAGATCCCCGTCGACGGGTGGCTGACCCGGCTCGATGAGGCGATCGTGCGTTACGACGATCAGCACTTCAGCGGGGTGCGGGTCTTCCTGGACTCGCCGATCGAGGACTTCGGGTTCGGGTTCGCCATGGTGTTGGCGACCCTGATGGTGTGGACCGTGCTGGCGCGTCGGGAGCGGTCCTCGATCGAGCACGCCGGCCCATCCGCCGACTAGTCGCAGATCCGGGTCGATGTCGTCACGCGTCCATCTGGCCGATCGCCACCAGGTACTCGGCCGGGAACACCACGCGGTCAGCGTTCGCGGCATGGTGCTGCGCGAACAGCTGGGTCAGGTCGTCGCGCAGGTGTTCGAAGCGTCCGTCCGCTTCCGTGAGCTCTCGGGCGGCGACGAGCGGGCCCAGGGTGGTCGTGTAGCACTCGACCGCCGCCGGGGCGGAGTCGTGGCCGACCTCCCACTGGTCGTGTTCGAACTCGAGCGACATGCCGGTGCCCTCGAACAGCTCCCGCACGTGTGCCTCGTCCCCCCAGAGCAGGGGCGGATCCACGAACTCCGGGTCCGGAGGCAGGTAGCCAGCGACGATGCGGAAGAAGTCCCCGAACACCCCCTGCGGGGACCAGCTGCACACCCCCAGGCGGCCGCCCGGCCGCAGGACGCGTGCGAGCTCCTCAGCGACGACCTCGTGCCGGGGAGCGAACATGCAGCCGAACGTCGACAGCACGACGTCGAACCGTCCCGCGTCGAACGACAGCTGCTCCGCATCCCCCTCGGTCCACGCCACCTCGACGTCCGCCGACCTGGCGCGCGCACGAGCGACGTCGAGCATCGCCGGGCTCAGATCGACACCGGTGACCTCGGCACCGGCCTGGGCAGCGGGGATCGCGGCGTTGCCCGTCCCGCAGGCGATGTCCAGCACCGCGTCGCCCGGTCGGATCCCCATCCGGCGGACGAGCCGTTCCCCGACGCCGTACAGCTGTTCCTGTCGCATCATGGCGTCGTAGTCGCCCTTGGCCCACGTCTCCCGGGCCTGCTCCTTGTGGTCGGCCACCTGCTGCATGGGTGCGCTCCCTCCTGGTGTCGTTCGTTCGTACGGACACCAGCAAGCATGGGCGACGCCCGTGCCGATGGCTTCGCCGGTCGGGGCCAACCTGGCGGGGGATCGGCCATGGCCCGATCGGGCCATGCGGTGCTACAGCAGGCCGGCGCGCGTCGCGCGGGCGACCGCCTCGGCACGCGAGGAGCAGCCGAGTCGGGCGTAGATGTTCGCGACGTGGCGGTGCACGGTGTGTGGGCTCAGCACCAGCTGCTCGGCGATCTGTCGATCCGACCGGCCGCGTGCGATCAGCGCCAGGACCTCCACCTGTCGCGAGGTCAGCGTCGGGTCCGCGTCCGTCCGCGCCCCATCGGACGATCCGAGCCGCTCGAGCAGCGACCGTGCCCGGGAGCGCTCCACCTCGGCGTCGGTCTCCTTCAGTCCGGCCAGCGCGAGCCGGACCTCACGGCCGGCTGCATCGGGCCGCCCGAGGTCGGCGAGGACCTCGGCCAGGTCGGTCCGAACGGATGCGGC
>SKNP01000018.1 GCA_007120485.1 Nitriliruptoraceae bacterium | reverse complement strand
TGCGGCGCGGGCTCCGGCGCGGACGGCGGCGCACGGTCCGGCTCCGGCGCGGCTTCCGGCTCCGGCGCCGGCTCCGTTTCCGCCGCAGGCATCGGTTCAGACGCGGCCGTTGGTGCCGGCTCGGCGTCGGAGCCCGACGATGCCACTGGCGCTGCGGTCAAGCGGACCCAGCCCCCTGGGACGACGCCGGTGGTCAACTCGAACGCGGAGCTCGCCGGTGGGGTCACGTCGACCGGTGCGAGCACGATGGTCTCCACGTCCGGACCGAGCCGACGATCGACCCACGTCGCTGCGTCCGCGCCGGAGAGGTGGGACGAGGTACCCGCGCGATCCACGGTCATCGCGGACACGGCGCCGTGCAGGAACACCAGGAACCCGTCGTCCGTGCGTGCGATCACCCCGAACGGCGGGACCGTGTCGGCGTCGTCACCGGTCAACAGTCCTGCCAGCCGCCGAGCGATGCCGACGTCCGACGGCATGTCCGAAGCAGCGACGTCGCGGACGAGGTCCAGCACCGTCGACGGCGATCCGTCATCGACGATCAGCAACGTGATGTCATCGAACGCGGCGACCGTGCCGTCGCCGGCGCCGAGTTCCAACCGGGCGTGTCGCATCATGCTTCCTCCGCCAACTCGTCGAGCCGGTCCGCGACCTCGTTCGCTGACGCTGGCCGGTCGGAGCGGACCGATGCCAGGCAAGCCTCCAGCAGCTCCACCTCGCCGTCGGTCAGTCCGTCGGCCAGGGACGGCGGTTGCTGGACGACGTGCCGCAGCGCCGCGACGAGGTCCTTGTCCGGGATCTGGCCGTACATGCACGCACCGGTGAGCGCCCGGTGCATCGTCGCCCCGAGGGACCAGATGTCGGACGCCCGACCGGCACGCTCACCCAGGATGAGGCTCGGTTCCATGAACTCGATCGTGCCGATGGGACCGATACCGGTCACGGTCTGGCCCGGCGAGAGGATCTGCGCCAAGCCGAGATCCGAGAGCTTGCCTCCCGAGTCGCTCAGCATCACGTTGGCCGGCTTGATGTCGCGGTGTGCCACGCCGGCCTCGTGCAGGGCGTGCGCGGCCCGCGCCGCGTCAGCCAAGGCCTGAAGGACGCCGGCACGCTCGACCACCTCCGTCGGGGCGGCGAGCGAACCACGCTCGAAGTACTCCATCGCGTAGTAGAAGATGCCCTCCTGTTGCCCAGCGTCGTACAGCGTCACCAGTTGCGGGCAGTCCAGCGAGGCGAACAGCTTGAGTTCGTTCGCCACACGCCGGAACGCGTCGTCGCTGGCCTGCAACCCGAGCACCTTGACCGCCACGCGATCGGTCTCCAGACCGAGCCGAGAGGGTGGCTGCGCCAGGTAGAACTCGCCGTGGTTGCCAGATCCGAGCGGGTGCTGTAGCTCGTAGTCGGCGATCCGCCTCATCGTGAGGTGCTCCTGTCATCAACGTTCGCGGGCCGTGTGGCTCACCGGTCGGTTCGATCGTCGTCCTCGGGCCGGTCCGACTCCAGGGCAGCAGCGGCGTCCTCCCCGCTCGGGTCATCCTGCGGCGCGGCCTCTCCGCTCGGGTCATCCTGCAGGGTGGCCTCTCCGCTCGGCCCCTCGGGCTCGGCGGACTCCCCGCTCGGGTCGTCCTGCGGAGCGTCATCCCCGCTCGGCCCCTCGGGCTCGGCGGACTCCCCGCTCGGGTCGTCCTGCGGAGCGGCCCCCCCGCTCGGCCCCTCGGGCTCGGCGGACTCCACGCTCAGGTCGTCGCGCGGGGCGGCTTCCTCGCTCGGTCCCTGGGGTCCAGTTGCGACCGGACCGCCACCGAGCAGATCCTCCGGTCGCAGATCCCGGAGCTGCTCGGCCTGCTCTTCGAGCTGCTCGGCGCGGGTCGCGAGCTGTTCCTCGTAGCCCGGCACCACGTCGAGGCTGCCGCGCTGCAGCGTCTCGCTGAGCGGCACCCCCGGCAGCCCGAAGATCCGCTGGCGGTACTTCGCGAGCAGGTAGAGCCCGACGATCATCACGGTCATCCCCACGACGCCGTAGACCAGGAGCCCCCCGGGCTCGTGCAAGCCGTCGACGAACACCGCGGTGCTGACCACCTCGAGCACGGCCAAGGACAACGCGAAGTAGACCAGGTGCCGGGCCTTCATCCTGGATGCCGCCCACGAGCCGGCCGGTGCTCCCCACACCACGAACGGGACGGCCGCCAGCCACATCCCGAACAGGTCGAAACGCTGCGACGGCACGGCCGGCACCTCCTCGTCGTCGTCGGCAGCGGTCTCCGTGTCGAACACCGGCACCACCCCGCCATCGACCTCCTCGCCCACCACCGACCGGTCGTTGACGGCGATCACCTCGCCGGTCTGCCCGTCGCTGAGCTCCACCGAGAGCTGCCCGTGCCCGATCCCGAGCACCAGGAGGCCGAGGATCGCCACCGAGGTCATGACCAGGACGACCGAGGGGACCCCGACCTTCGGGTCGAGCCCGAACAGCACGACGATGAACAGGTAGAGCATCACGTCGGCGCCGGATCCGGTCAACGCCGAGGCCACCCCTCCGACCAGACCCGCCAGGATCAGGGCGACGTAGAGCCGCGCGTTCATCGGTGGCAAGGCGGTATCGACCTTGCGGATGCGGACGCGGGTCCCGAGGAACACCACGAACGCCATCCCCGCCAGCACGAGGGTGAAGGTGACGCGGACGTACTCGTCCGGGAGCACCGAGGCCCAGAACGGCTGCGACGGGTCGCCGATCACGAACAGGGCGACGCTGAAGCTGACCATCGAGGTGGCACAACCCACGATGACGGCTCGCCACTCGACCAACCGCCGGTTGATCAGGATCGCCAGCGACGCCGTGCTCATCCCGACCGCCTGGATGCACAGCGAGAAGGTCCGGGAGACGTCCGACGGCACCTCGAGGACCTTGGTGAACACCGGGAAGGCGATCGCGCCGCTGCCCTGTGGCGTGGAACCGGCGACGAAGCTGCCGAACACCATCGTCAGTGCCGCCTGCCAGTTGTTGCCGACCCGAACCCATTGCCCTGAGAGGCTGACGTAGATCACCCAGGCGATGGTCACCGCGAGGGAGACGAGCATCGCGGCGCGTGCTCGGCGACGACGGACGCGCTGCCGTGCAGCTGCTGCCTCGGCGATCAGGTCGTGCTGACCCGACGACGCGACCTCGTCCACGGCAACTCACCCCTTCCCGACCGATCGACCCGGACCTACGATGCGGCCCGGGTAGCGGGACCCCGCCGGAACCATAGGCCACAACGGCGACCTGCGGCTAGCGTTCGAAGGACCGCGACCCGTCCGGTCGGGAGCTGGGGCACGGCACCGACCGGGGAACGCGAGCACAGCGAGGGGTGGAACGGTGGAGAGGGAGCCGGGGCCGGCGTTGTCGGCACAGCGCTGCGCGCATGGCGCACCGCTCGAGGAGCGACACGCCATCCCGTCCCGAACGGCACCTCCACCCAACGACCACCTGCGTCGGTCCAACGCCGAGCAGCCGCCCCGCGTGGCAGCCGGACCACCGTCTGGACCGCTCCGTGCCCACAGGTTCCGTGACCGTCGGAGGCCTCATGTCGCAGCAGCAACCACCCCCACCGCCGGCGCCCCCAGGGGGTGCGCCCGCCGCGAGCTCGACCTCAGCCGCAGGTGACCTCACCGACCAACTGATCGCCACGTCGATCTGGACCGACGAGATGGTGGCTGGCGCCGGCATCCCGGTCGTGGACGTCCCGCTGGTCAGCGTCGGGGGCGGCATCGGCTCGTTCGTGCTGGCGGACTTCCTGCGGATCGCCGGGATGCCGGCGGGGTCCATGCGGGCGCTCGGGCAGGCGGACCGGCCGTGGGACACCTACGCCTACCTCGCCAGCGTCTCGCAGATCCCGGAACCGGAGCGACTGCGCTCCGACGCCGGCTCGACGCCCGACAACATCTGGGGCTTCCCGAGCTTCGCCGTCCGTGAGGCGTTCGGGGCACGCAGCCTGACCGGCTTCATCGCGCCGCTGTTCCAGGTCCTGGTCGAACCGATCCTCACCGACTACTACACCCCTCCGGCCGGTCACGTCTACGCCGGGATGCAGCGTGAGGCGGACCGCATCGGCTGGTGGGACATGGTCGACAAGGGCCAGGTGCGGATGATCCGCCGCCGCGCCGGCGGTGGGTACTTCACGATCCTGACGCCACCCACGGGTACGAGCGCCACCAAGCGGGTCGCCTACCGCAGCCACCACGTCCACACCGCCGTGGGCTACCCGGGGGTGCGGTTCCTGCGCGACCTCCAGGAGTACCGGGAGAAGCACCAGGACTTCACCCGCGTCGTCAACGCCTACGAACCCCACGAACACGTCTACCAGGAGCTGCGCAAGCGCCCCGGCACCGTCGTGGTCCGCGGCAGCGGCATCGTCGGCTCACGCATCCTTCAGCGGCTGATCGACGACCGTGAGCAGCACGGTGCCCAGACCACGATCATCCACCTGTTCCGCAACTTCGTGGACGGCCCCCAGGGCAAGAGCATCTTCATGCGCCGGCCCGGCGCCGACGGGTTCGCCTACCAGGGGTTCAACTTCCCCAAGGCGGCCTGGGGTGGGCAGCTCAAGAACCGGCTGGAGCGCAGCGACCCGGAGGAGCGCAAGGAGCTCATCGCCCAGATGGGCGGCACGAACACCCCCAAACGCAAGCTCTGGCAGCAGCAGCTGGCCAAGGGGCGCCGTGAGGGGTACTACCGCACCCAGGTCGGCACGGTGACCGAGGTCTACCCGGGGGATGACGGCACGGTCGTGACCCGCATCGACACCGCGGACGGCATCCTGGAGATCGCCGCCAACTACATCGTCGACGCGACCGGCCTGCAGGCCGACATCGGCGAGCACCGCGTCCTCAACGACCTGCTCGAGCACGGCGGCGCGGGCCGCAACGCGGTCGGCCGGTTGGACGTGGAACCGAGCTTCGAGATCCGCGGGACCCGCAGCGGCGAGGGGCGGATCTACGCCTCCGGTTCGAGCACGCTCGGCGGCTACTACGCCGGCGTCGATTCGTTCCTGGGTCTGCAGTACGCGGCGCTGCAGATCGCCGACGACCTGGCCTCCCAACGGTTCGTCAAGAAGATCGGCCCGATCCGCTCGACGCTCCAGTGGTGGAAGTGGGCGTTCAACCGGAAGGTGAGCTGATGACTCCGACCCTGTTCGGACGGATCCAGACCCGCGTCTTCCTCGTCGCCGTCGTCGGGTCGCTGTGGACGTTGCTGATCACCCCGGTCCTGCCCGGTGTCGACGGCGTGCCCTACGCGATGACGTTCTCCATCCTGCTGGTCGTCGGTCTCGCCGGGGTCGTGTGGGAGTTCCTCTACCACGCGCTCCAGCAGTTCCGCTGGGAGAAGGACTGGCCGACGCTGCTGTCGCTGATCACCGGCGTCAACGAAGGGGTGCTCGCCTGGTTCATCGTGGCCGCGGGGTTCGCCCCTGGCATCGATGACGGCGTCCCGCTGTCGGCGTTCCTGGTCCACTTCATCACCACGTGGCTGGTGATCTTCCTCTACGCCAACGGACCCATGCGGGTGCCGTTCCTGCGGTGGCGTTACCGCGGCGGCCGCCTGGTCTGACCCCGGAGGCGGCGCGCGCGGCCGGGCCCCTGGCAGGAAGCTCCGGCCGCCCGCCGACGTTGTCACGGGTGACGCCCACGCCCGTGGCCCGGACCGCTCCGTTCGACCACGCGATCCGGCGTCGACGCTCCCACACCGCCGATGACTGGCTACCCCTGTGTCCGATGCCACCACCGTCACCGCCGACCGCATCCTCGACACCGCGCGAACGTTCGCGGTGGTCGGGGCCTCCGCCGACCCCGGCCGACCGAGCTACGGCGTGATGGCCACGCTCCTCGATCACGGCTACGAGGTCATCCCGGTCACGCCGACCGCGGACGAGGTGCACGGCCGCCCGACCTACCCGGACCTGGCATCGATCCCCGAGGACGTCGAGGTGGATGTCGTGGACATCTTCCGGCGATCCGATCACGCGGGCACGCACGTGGACGAAGCGATCGAGCGCGGGACGGCGGCGGTCTGGCTGCAGCTCGGCGTCGTCGACGAGGCGGCTCATGACCGCGCCACGGCCGCCGGGCTGGACGTCGTGATGGATCGTTGCCCCGCTATCGAGTTGCGCCGACGTGCCCACCGGGCCGCGTAGCTCGACCCGGCGCTTCGTGGTTCCCCGGCGGTCAGCCGCACCGCACCTTCACCCGAGTAGCCTGTGGCGTCGACGTCGAAGGGGCGCCACATGGTCCAACCGGCCACGGATCGGATCGGCCGTGCGCTGGTGCTGTTGGGCGATCAGTGGAACCTGCTGATCCTGCAACAGGCGTTCTTCGGCATCCGTCGCTTCAGCGACTGGCGGGACACGCTGAGGGTCTCCGAGGCCGTGCTCGCGCCGCGCTTGCGGTCCCTGGTCGAAGCCGGCGTCTTCTACCGCCGGCCCTACCGCGATCAGCAACGCACCCGGGAGGAGTACCGGCTGACCGACGCCGGGCTCGAGCTGTGGTCGATCCTCGTCGCGATCTGGTCCTGGGAGTACCAGTGGGTCCCCGGCAGGACCGACGAACTCCCCGTGCTGTTCCACGACCTGTGCGGTGAGGCATGCGATCCGGAACTGGTGTGCGGGGTGTGTTCCGAGCACGTCACCGCAAGGGACACCACCCCCCACCGATCACCGCAGACCCTCGTGCGCGACGCCACCCCACCCCGCCGGTTCCGACGGAGCGGCTGGGACTCGGTCGCCGACCGGCCCGAGCTGTTCTTCCCGGAGACGATGGCGATCATCGGCGATCGCTGGTCGACCGCGCTGACCGCCGCCGCGTTCCTCGGGATCCAGCGGTTCAGCGACCTCGAACGCGAGCTGGGCATCCGCCCCAGCGTCCTGAGCCAACGGCTCTCCCAGCTCTGCGACCGTGGGATCCTCGAACGCCGCCAGGAGACCGGCCGACGGGCCGTCCGCTACCGGCTCACCGAGAAGGGGTTCGCCTTCTGGCCGGTGTTCGCGCTGATGGTCGACTGGGCCGACCGATGGTTCGACGATGCGCCGCGCACGCTGCGGGTGGAGCATCGCCACTGTCAGCGCACGTTCATCCCGGTCCTACGGTGCGACCGGTGCCTGGTCACCCTCGAACGCTCGCAGGTGCGGTTCGCTCCATCCGAGCTGCACCGACCGACCGCAGCGTCCGCTCACCAGCTGGATCGTCGTCCGTCGCCGACGGCACGATGACCACCTGATCGGCACCGGCCCGACCGTAGGCTTCGAGCTGGTCGAGCACGGTGTCGATGTCCCCGACCGCGCCGATCGCCGTCGCAAGGTCGTCGGGGACCGCGGCCAGGAGCTCCTTCGGGTGGGCACCGTCGCGGGCCATGGCCACGACGTCCTCGAACCCGGCCCGGATGAACATCTCCGCGTAGCCAGGCGCGGCCAGGTAGGCGACCGCCGCCCGGCGGATCTGGTCGATGGCCGCCCGGCTGGGATCCACGGCCGTGGGGACCCACACGCAGAGCTTCGGCCTCGGCGCCCGCTCCACGCCGTTGGCTGCCGCGTCGAGGGCACCGCTCAACTGCTCCAGTTCCGCCACGGACACGAGGTTGGCCACCATCCGGTCCCCGAGTTCCGCCGCGACGCGGATCGCCGCCGGGCCGAACGCGGCGACGGTGAGCGGCCCACCTGGTGGCGCCAGCCGCAGACGGAAACCGTCGGTCCGGAGCACCTCGCCGTCGAGGTGACCGCGCTCGCCCGCCAGCAGCTGCCGACACGCGGTGGCGGACTCGCGGAGCGTGCGGGCGGGGCGGGCGCGGGACCGTCCATGCCACGACTCGACCACCACCGGCGACGACGTCCCGAGGGCGACGCCACATGTCCGCCCGGTCAGGTCCGCGACCGACGCGGCGCCCATCGCGATCGTGACCGGGTCGCGCACGCTGACCGCCAGGGGTCCGACGGTCAACGAGATCGACGTCGTCGTGGCACCGATCGAGGTGGCGAGCGCGAACGCGTCGTAGGTCGCCATCTCACCGACCCACAGCTCCTCGAACCCGCACTCGTCAGCGATGGTGGCGGTGTCACGGACCTCCGGTGAGGGCCGGTCCAACCACAGACCGAGGGAGACCGCCAGGTCGACGCTCATCGTGGGCGCTCCACCAGGACCGCGGCGCCGGAGCCGGCAGCGCCGCTCACCGCAGCGACGCCCCGCTGTGCATCACGCCGCTCGAGCTCATCGATCAGGCCGGTGAGCAGGTACGCACCGGTGGCGCCGAAGGCATGGCCCATCGCGATCGTCCCACCGTTGACGTTGAAGCGATCGTCGCCGACGCCGAGGTCCTGCTGGAAGCGAAGGCACAGGGCAGAGAAGGCTTCCGCGAACTCGACGAGGTCGAGGTCATCGGGGTCGAGTCGTTCCTTCGACAGGATCTGCTCGACCGCCTGCTGGCCAGCCAGGAGCATCCGGATGGGTTCGCATGCTGCGGCGGCGGATCGGACGATCCGACCCCGAGGGGCGAGCCCCAAGCGGTCGACCGCAGCATCGCTGGCGAGCAGCGTCATGGCCGCACCGTCCGCCACCGAGGGCGACGTCCCACGAGTGTGGAGGTGTTCCACACGCTCGAGGCCGTCCAGCCGGTCGATGGCGATCCGGTCCTGCCCTTGCGCGCCGAGCTCGGCGAAGGCGGGCGGCAGCGAGGCGAGTTCGTCGAGGTCGACCGACGGG
>SKNP01000442.1 GCA_007120485.1 Nitriliruptoraceae bacterium | reverse complement strand
GTCATCGACGTCGGCGCGGAGGCGGACGGCGACGACGTGAACGAGGAACTGGACCAGTGGTTGGCGGACCGCGACCACCGCACCGCCGCCTGGCCGCTCGAACCGCCCGAGCGGGACGACGCCGACGCCATCGACGGCACCGACGTCGATTGACCCGCGCTCAGCCCTGCCCGAGCGCCTCACGGATCCATGCCAGGTCGGCGGCGTGGTCCGCGGCGTCGCCAGGTGTCTCGATCACCGTCGGGGCGTCCGCCGCAGCGACGGCGCCGACCAGCGCCTGCGGGGGGCACAGGCCGTCGCCGAGGTTGGCGTGCCGGTCCCGCGATGATCCCAGCGGATCGCGCGAGTCGTTGAGGTGGACCAGGTCGATACGGCCGAGTCCGGTGCGCAGGCGCTCGGTCGCACCGACCAGTTCCTCGCCTCCGGCGTACAGGTGGCAGGTGTCCAGGCAGAAGCCCAACGGCACGGTCACACCGTCCAACGCCTCGAACAGCGCCAGCACCTGATCCGCGGTTCGTGCGACCGGGTGCTGTCCGCCGGCGGTCGACTCCAGCAGCACGGGCACGTCCGTCTCCAGCTGGTCGAGCACACCCCGCCAGCGGCCACGTCCCACCTCGACGTTCTCACCCTTGGGGCCGTGACCGGTGTGGACGACCACCCCGGCGGCGCCGATCGTCGCGGCGGCGGTGCAGGTGACCTGGAGCGAGTGTCTGGAGCGGGCGCGCACGTCCGGGTCGGCGGAGACCACGTTGATCAGGTACGGCGCGTGGACGTAGATCGGTCGTGGATCGGCCAGGAGGTCGTCGACATCGCCGCGGGGCACGGGATCACGCCAGGCGCGTGGTGAGGACAGGTTGAGCTGCAAGACCTCCGCGCCCCGCTCGTCAGCGGCGGCGAGGGGCGACGTGGCGGGGACGTGGGCTCCGAGCAACATGGTGGCGGACCGTACCGACCTGCACGTGCGGTTCCCGCGCCGCCGTCTGGCTGGCTGGCCCTCGACCGTCGTGGCGTGGTTCCATCGGTGGCCTTGGTCTCTGCCCTGCCGCTGGTTCCTGTTCTACGGTGCCAGTATCCCTCGACCTGGAGGTCCGTCCGTGCCGGAGCCCACGTCCGACGTCGTTGCGCTCGCTGATGCGTCCGGGTTCGTCCGGCGCCACCTGGGTCCGGGGCCGGTCGATCGGGCCGAGTTGCTGGAGGCCCTCGGGTTCGATTCGGTCCGTGACCTGCTGGACGCGACCGTGCCCGACCGGATCCGTGACGACGCCCCGCTGGATCTGCCCGAGGCGATGCCGGAACGGGCGGTGCTCGACCGGCTCCGGGAGATCGCGGACGCCAACGATCCTCGGACCGCCTACATCGGACTCGGCTACCACGGCACGATCCTGCCGGCGGCGATCCGTCGCAACGTGCTCGAGGATCCCGGTTGGTACACCTCCTACACCTCGTACCAGCCGGAGATCAGCCAGGGCCGCCTGGAAGCGCTGCTGGTGTTCCAGACGATGGTCAGCGACCTGACCGGCGCCGAGCTGGCCAACGCGTCGCTGCTCGACGAGGCGACCGCCGCCGGCGAGGGCATCCAGCTCACCCGGCGGGTCTCACGCGCGAAGATCGATGACGAGGTCGTCCTGGTCGACGCCCGCTGCCATCCGCAGACGATCGAGGTCGTCACCGGCCGGATCACCCCCATGGACGCCGAGGTGGTGGTCGCCGACCTGCGCGACGCGATCGACACGTCGCCGGACGAGGGCGGGGCGCAGGTCACCGCCACGGACGGGCGCGTCATCGACCTCGACCGGGTGGCGGCGGCGCTGCTGCAGTCACCGGACACCGACGGGGTGTTGCACGACGACACCGACCTGATCGCGACGCTGCACGGACACGATGTGCTCGTCACGGTCGCCACCGATCTGCTGGCCTGCACGTTGATCGTGCCGCCGGGGGAGCAGGGCGCGGACGTGGTCGTGGGCTCGTCGCAGCGGTTCGGGGTCCCGATGATGGCCGGCGGGCCGCACGCGGCGTTCCTGGCGACGCGGGAGCGCTACGCGCGGCAGTTGCCCGGTCGCCTGGTCGGGGTCAGCAAGGACGCGGCCGGGCGCGAGGCCTACCGGCTGGCGTTGCAGACACGCGAGCAGCACATCCGCCGGGAGAAGGCCACCTCCAACATCTGCACGGCGCAGGTGTTGCTGGCCGTGGTCGCGGCGATGTACGCGGTCCATCACGGTCCGGTCGGGCTGACACGCATCGCACGCCGGACCCACGGCTACGTCAGCGTGCTCCGTGACCGTTTGGCGGACGCCGGGCTGACGCCGGTGGGCGACGCCTGGTTCGACACCGTCACGTTCCGCGCGCAGGGCGCGGCCGCCTCCCTTCGGGAGGCGGCCGCCGACGCCGGCTACGACCTGGGCACCAAGCCCGGCCCCGACGGGGTCCTCCACCCCGGCGACCCGGACCACCTGCGTATCGCTCTGGACGAGACCACGACCCTCGATGACGTCGCTGCCCTGCTGACGGCGTTGACCGGTTCCGCCGTCGACGCGGACGAACTGCTGGCGGACCTGACGGCGGCCGTGGGCGAGGACGCGCGGACGACCCCGGGGATCCCGTCCGTGTCGCTGCGCACCTCGGACTTCCTGACCGACCCGCGGTTCCACAACTACCGCTCGGAGACCGAGCTGGTCCGGTGGCTGCGTCACCTCAAGGCCAAGGACATCGCGCTGGACCGGTCGATGATCCCGCTGGGCTCGTGCACGATGAAGCTGAACGCGGCCGTGGAGATGGAGCCGGTGACCTGGCCTGCGTTGGCCGACGTGCACCCGTTCCAGCCGGCCGAGCGACTGGCGGGAACCCGCCGGATCGTCGCCGACCTCGAGGACTGGTTGGCGGAGCTCACCGGCTACGACGCGGTCAGCCTCCAGCCCAACTCCGGGGCGCAGGGGGAGTTGGCCGGCCTGCTGGCCATCCGTGGCTACCACCGGGCCAACGGCCAGCCCCACCGTGACGTGTGCCTGATCCCCTCGTCGGCCCACGGCACCAACGCCGCGTCGGCGGTGATGGCGGGCTTGCGCGTCAAGGTCGTCGACTGCGACGACGAGGGCAACATCGACGTGGACGAACTCAAGCGGCTCGTGACCGAGCACGCCGACGACCTCGCCGCGCTGATGGTCACCTACCCCTCGACCCACGGGGTGTTCGAGACCGCGATCACCGACATCTGCGGGATGGTCCATGACCACGGGGGCCAGGTCTACCTCGACGGCGCGAACCTCAACGCGCTGGTCGGCGTGGCCAAGCCCGGCCACTTCGGCGCGGACGTCAGCCACCTCAACCTGCACAAGACCTTCTGCATCCCGCATGGGGGTGGCGGCCCGGGCGTCGGTCCGATCGCGTGCGGCGAGCACCTCGCGCCGTACCTGCCGAGCCACTCGCTCCAGCCGGCGGCGTGGCACCCCGCCATCGCGGCGGCCGACCCGGACGACCGCACCGCACCGATCGCGGCGGCACCGTGGGGTTCGGCCGGCATCCTGCAGATCAGCTGGGCCTACATCGCCCTGATGGGCGCCGACGGCCTGCGGGAGGCGACCGAGACCGCGATCCTGACCGCCAACTACGTGGCCAAGCGGCTCGAGGCCGGCTACCCGGTCCTCTACACCGGCGAGTCGGGGCTGGTCGCCCACGAAGCCATCATCGATGTCCGCAGCATCCAGCGCTCCGCGGGCATCACCAACGAGGACGTCGCGAAGCGGCTCATGGACCACGGCTTCCACGCCCCGACGATGTCGTGGCCGGTCGCGGGCACGCTGATGATCGAGCCCACCGAGTCGGAGAGCAAGGCCGAACTCGACCGGTTCTGCGATGCGATGCTCGCGATCCGCGAGGAGGCCGACCGGGTCGCCGACGGCACCTGGCCGGCGGACGACAACCCGTTGGTCAACGCGCCGCACCCGGCGGAGGATCTGCTCGCCGACCCATGGGAGCATCCCTACACCCGAGACGAGGCCGGCTACCCCTCGCCGGCGACGCGCGTCGACAAGTACTGGCCGCCGGTCAGCCGTATCGACCAGGCCCACGGCGACCGCAACCTGGTCTGTGCCTGCCCGCCACCGGAAGCGTTCGCGTGACCCTTCGGCTGGAGGCCGATGGGCTCCTGACGGACCTCGATGGCGTGCTGGCCGACTCGGTCGGCCCCGTGGAGGCTGCCTGGCGCTGGTGGGCACATCGGGTCGGGGCCGACGCGGAGTCGGTGGTCAACGTGGCCCACGGGGTCCGGGCCGCGGAGACGATCGCGCGGTTCCGCCCCGACCTCGACCTCGACGCCGAGGTGGCCGCGGTCGAGGCCCGTGAACTGGACCTGGTCGATGGGACCAGGCCGGTGCCCGGCGCGGCGACGCTCGTCGGTCGTGTGCCCCGCGGACGATGGGCGGTGGTGACCTCCGGGAGCCGAGCGATCGCTACGGCCCGCTTGCGTGCGGTGGGCCTGGTGCCCCCCGAGGTGTTCGTCACCGCCGACGACGTCGCGGTCGGCAAGCCGGACCCGGCGGGCTACCTCGATGCGGCGGTGGCGCTCGGGCTCGACGTCGCTCGGTGCGTGGTGGTGGAGGACAGCCCCGCTGGCGTCGCCGCAGGGCGTGTCGCTGGCGCCACCGTGGTCGCGGTGACGACCTCGCATGAAGCGGACGACCTCCACGCCGCCGATCACGTCATCGCCGATCCGGGCGCGCTCACGGTGCGCTACCCGGGGACGGCGCCTCGCCCGGCCAAGCCGGAGGAGTCGGGACGTTCGGCCCGCTGAGGTCGTGTCGGTCGGCCCCGTCGCGACGGGAGGGCCGGCGGCACCATCTTCGCGTCGTTCGGCGCGGGTCCGTGCCGTGCTGTCCAGGAGTTCGCCGTGGAAGCCCTCGAGTTCGCGCGTATCCAGTTCGGTTCGACGACGATCTACCACTTCCTCTTCGTCCCGTTGTCGATCGGGCTCGCACCGCTGGTCGCGGTGTTCCACACCCAGTACGTCCGCACCGGCCAGGAGCGCTACCGCCGGCTGGCGAAGTTCTGGGGGAAGATCTTCCTGATCATCTTCGCCATGGGGGTGGTGACGGGGATCGTGCAGGAGTTCCAGTTCGGTATGAACTGGTCGGACTACTCCTGGTTCGTCGGCGACATCTTCGGGGCACCGTTGGCGCTGGAGGGCCTGCTCGCGTTCTTCCTCGAGTCCACCTTCCTCGGGTTGTGGATCTTCGGCTGGGACCGGCTACCGCCCAAGCTGCACGCCGCCACGATGTGGCTGGTCGTGCTCGGGACCCACGTGTCGGCGTACTTCATCCTGGCGGCCAACTCCTGGATGCAGCACCCGGTGGGCTACACCATCGACGCCGAGACCGGGCAAGCCCGCCTGGACGACTTCCTGGCGGTGCTGTCCAACCCCTACCTGGTCGGTCAGTTCTCCCACACGATCCTGGCGTCGTGGACCACCGGCGCGTTCCTGGTGTTGGGCATCTCCGCCTACTACCTGTTCCGCCAGCGTGAGGTGGAGGTGTTCACCTCCTCCGCACGGGTCGCGGTCACCATCGCCGTGCTCAGCTCGATCGGCGTCGCCTTCGTCGGCCACGACCAGGCGCAGCACCTCACCGACGCACAGCCGATGAAGCTGGCCGCCGCCGAAGCGTTGTGGGACACCGAGGAAGGCGCCGCGCTGTCGCTGTTCGCGGTCGGTGACGTGGACGCCGGTCGCAACGTCATCGATATCGGTCTGCCACAGGGTCTGTCCATCCTGGCGACCAACGAGTTGGACGGCGAGGTCCAGGGACTCAACGACCTGCAGGCCGCGTACGAGGAGGAGTTCGGCGCGGGCGACTACCTGCCACCGGTCGGGGTGACCTACTGGTCGTTCCGGATCATGGTCGGCGCCGGGATGCTCATGATCGCGCTGGCGCTGTTCGGCGTGGTCAGCTCGGTGCGTGGCCGGATCGCGGACACCACCTCGCGGCTCAACCGTTGGTGGTTGTGGTCGCTGCCGTTCGCGATCGCGCTGCCGTTCCTGGCCAACACCGCGGGGTGGATCCTCACGGAGATGGGACGCCAGCCCTGGGTGGTCTACGGCGTGCTGCGCACCTCCGATGGGGTATCGCCATCCGTCTCGACCTGGGAGGTGGTGCTCACGCTCGGCGGCTTCACCGCGATCTACCTCGTGCTGTTGGCGGTGACGATCGGGCTGATCAGGAAGCAGGTACGCACCGGTCCGCCGGAGGAATCCGACGAGGAGGTCGATGAGGACCACCGCACGATCGCGCCGCTCGGCGCCTACTGATCCACCTCAGGCCGCCGCCAGAGCGGCGGACCAGCACACGTCCGCTCACGCCGGGAGCCCCCGTCATGGACTGGTTCAACCTCGAGACCCTCTGGTTCGGCCTGATCGCCGTGCTGTTCATCGGGTACTTCGTGCTCGAGGGCTTCGACTTCGGTGTCGGCGTGCTCACCCGCTGGCTGTCGCGTGACGACACCGACCGGCGCGTGATGATCAACACGATCGGCCCGGTCTGGGACGGCAACGAGGTGTGGGTCATCACGGCAGGTGGCGCGATGTTCGCGGCCTTCCCGTTGTGGTACGCGATCGTGTTCTCCTCGTTCTACCTGCCGCTGTTCCTGATCCTCCTGGGTCTGATCGTGCGTGGCGTGGCGTTCGAGTTCCGTGGCAAGCGGTCGGACACGCGGTGGCGTTGGTGGTGGGACCAGGCGATCTTCTGGGGGAGCCTCCTGCCGGCCGTGCTGTGGGGCGTGGCCTTCGCCAACATCGTGCGGGGCATCCCGATCGGTGAGGACTTCCTGTTCGAGGGCAACCTCCTCGATCTGCTGCACCCGTACGCCCTGTTCGGGGGGCTGGCCACGTTGTCGCTGTTCACCCTTCACGGTGCGATGTACCTCGCACTCAAGAGCGAGGATGGCGGGGACGTGCAGCAGCGTGCGCACACGCTCGCGTTGTGGTTGGGGTTCGTCGTCGCGGCCGGGGTGATCGTGTTCCTCGGTTGGACCTACCTCAACGCCGTCTCGCTCGGCGACACCGGTGTCGTGCCGGGCATCATCCCGGTCTCGGCGATGCTGGCCGCGGTCGCGGCACCACTGCTGATCCGGGAGAAGCTGCACGGTTGGGCCTTCGTCGCCACCACGGCCACCATCGCGCTGGTCACGCTGACGCTGTTCCTCAACCTCTACCCGCGGTTGCTGGTGTCATCGATCGACCCGTCGTTCGACATCACGATCCACAACGCCAAGGCGTCGGACCTGACGTTGACGATCATGTCGTGGGCGGCGCTGGTGTTCCTCCCGATCGTGCTGGCCTACCAGTCGTGGAGCTACTGGGTGTTCCGCCACCGGGTCAGCCGAGCGTCCGTCGAGGCACCGACCGAGACCCCCATGCAGGTCCTCGAACGGCGCCGCGCCATCGCTGACCAGCGTCGCCCGGGGACGGACGCGGAGGGGTCGTGAGCTGGCGCCGCGGGTCGGCGCCGGGACACGGACCCGGCGGCGGCCGGGGCCGTCGTCGAGGTCGTCGCGCTGGTCGGGTCGCCGCCCACGGTGAGCTGGGGGCGGCCTTGCCCGGACAACGGGTGCGCGATCGCGCGGCGCGGCCCCCGATCGATCCCCGGCTGTTGCGGGTCGATCGTGCCGTGCCGGGGCTCCTCGGTGGCCTCGGTCTGTTCGCGCTGGTCACCGCCGCCGCGTTGGTGGTCCAGTCGGCAGCGGTCGCCGCGATCATCGCTCGCACCTTCCTCGACGGTGCGGACCTCGCGGACCTGACCCCGTGGCTCGTCGCCTTGAGCGGCGCGATCCTCGTGCGCGCCGGCACCACCTGGGGCCGTGACGTGGTGTCGCAGCGCACCGCCGCACGGGTCAAGTCGCGGCTGCGACGTCGGGCGCTGATCGCGGTCACCGACGGTCCGCACGACGCCGCCGCGCCACCACCAGGTGAGGTCGCCGCGCTGCTGACCGACGGGATCGATGCGCTGGACGGGACGTTCGGTGGCTACCTGCCGGCGTTGGTCGCCGGGGCGGTCATCCCGCCGGTACTCCTGCTCGCGGTGCTTCGGGCTGATACCGCCTCCGCCGTGGTGCTGGCCGTGACGCTGCCGTTGATCCCGTTGTTCATGGTGCTGATCGGGCTGGCCGCCCGCGCGGCGACCCGTCGCCGCTTCGCGGCGCTGACCCGCCTCTCCGGTCACCTGCTGGCCGTCCTGGACGGGGCGACCACCGTGCGGGTCACGCGGGCGTTCCAACGCATCGAAGGGGAGGTCCGACGGTCCGCCGAGCGACTACGCGCGACCACGCTGCAGACGCTCCGCGTGGCGTTCCTCTCCGCGCTGGCACTGGAACTGCTGGCTGCGCTGGGCGTCGCCACGGTGGCCGTGATCGCGGGGGTCCGATTGGCGCAGGGCACGGCCGCGTTCGAGCCGGTGCTGTTCGCCTTGCTGCTCGCCCCGGAGGCGTTCCTGCCGTTGCGGCAGGTCGGCCAGCAGTTCCACGCCAACGAGGACGGCGCCGCCGCGGCGGAACGGGTCCTCGATCTGATCGAGCGTCCAGGGAGCGCGTCGGTGAGCGAGGATCCCACCGAGGTCGGGGCGCCATCCGTGACGCCGGACGGCTCCAGCGGGCCGGCCCCGGTGACGGACGACGAGCTCGGGGGACCGGCCCGGGTGACGGACGACGAGCTCGGGGGACCGGCTCCGGTGACGGACGACGAG
>SKNP01000372.1 GCA_007120485.1 Nitriliruptoraceae bacterium | reverse complement strand
TCCCCGGAGTCGTAGGTCAGCCCGGCGACGTTGGTGAAGGGGAACTCCTGCGGTGCGGGCATGTTGCGACGACGCACCTCGGCGGGATCGAGCCCCAGTTCTGCGGCCAGGTCCTCGATCGCCCGCTCCACGGCGAAGGTGGCTTCGGGTCGACCCGCACCCCGGTAGGCATCGGTCGGTGTGGCGTTGGTGAACACTCCGGTCGCGGAGAACCGGAACGCCGGCCACCGGTAGCAGCCGGGGAGCATCCGCCGCCCGGCCATCGGTGTCGCGGCGGTCATCAGCATCAGGTAGGCACCGCAGTCGGCGGTGAGGTCCGCCTCCAGGCCGAGCAGGGTCCCGTCCGAGCGGGCAGCCACCCGGATGTGCTGTACCTGACCGCGCCCGTGGTTGGTGGTCTGCATCTCCTCGCTGCGGCTGGCGGTCCACCGGACCGGACGCGAGAGCTTCAGCGCGAGCGCTCCGCACAGCAGATCCTCCGGGTACGGGTTCATCTTCGCCCCGAACCCTCCACCGACGTCGAAGGCCGCGACCCGAACCTCGCGCTCGTCCAGCCCGAGGCACGTGGCGACGTACTCCCGCATCCGGTGCGGCACCTGCGTCGAGGTGTAGAGCACGAGACCGCCGGCAGGTTCGGGAACCGCCAGCACGGACCGTGGTTCCAGCGAGGTCGCGATCAGCCGTGGCTGGACGTAGCGCCGTTCGATGGTCACGTCGGCGTCCGCGAACGCCGCATCCACATCCCCTTGCGACTCGCCCTCGAACCGGAAGGCGACGTTGCCCTCGGCTCGATCGTGGATCCGGGTGTCGGCGCCCAGGGCAGCGTCGATGTCGGGGAGCGCTGGCAGAGGTTCGTAGTCGACGTCCACGTACTCCACCGCGTCCGCAGCTGTCGCTGCGGACGTCGCGACGACGACCGCCACGGGGTCACCGACGTGCCGCACCCGGTTGACCGCCAGGGGCCAGTGGTCGGGGACGGGGCCGTCCCCCACCATGCCGGCCGGCAACGGCGCAGACCACACCTCGGCGAGGTCGCTGGCCGCGTACGCGGCCACGACCCCGGGGACGTCCCGGGCTGCCGTCACGTCGACGCGGTCCAGACGGGCATGGGCCATCGGGGACCGCACGACGGCGAGGTGCAGCGCGCCGTCGACGGGCAGGTTCTCCACCCACCGGCCGCGACCGGTCACCAGATGCTCGTCCTCGATCCGCGGTGTCGATCGCCCGACGTGCCGCTGCTGCTCGCTCATGGTCGCCTCCACCCGGTCACGCTTCGCCGGTCCAGTTCACCGGTCACGGCTCCCGACGACCGCCCAGGTGCTCGGCGAGGAACGCCTCTGCTGCGGCGTAGAACCGCATGCGGTTGTCCGGCTTGACGAACCCGTGGCCCTCGTCCTCGAACAGTAGGTACTCGTGGTCGATGCCGCGCTCGCGCAGCGCGGCCACGATCTGCTCGGACTCGGCCTGCTTGACCCGCGGGTCGTTGGCCCCCTGGGCGATCAACAGCGGGATCGACACCTGGTCGGCTTTGGACAGCGGCGAGCGCTCCCAGAGCAGGTCCTCGTCGTGTTCCGGGTGGCCGATGCGGTTGTGGAACTGCACGACCATCGGCTCCCAGTACGGAGGTACCGACTCGATCAGGGTCTTGAGGTTGGACGGGCCGACCAGGTCGATCGCGCACGCGAACCGGTCCGGGGTGAACGTCGCGCCCACCAGCGCGGCGTACCCGCCGTACGACCCGCCGTAGATGGCGACCCGATCGGGGTCGGCGTAGCCCTGCTCGACCGCCCAGTCGACCGCGTCGAGCAGGTCGTCGTGCATCTTCGCGCCCCACTCGCGATCCCCGGCGTTGACGACGTCCTTGCCGTAACCGGTCGAGCCGCGGAAGTTGATCTGCAGCACCGCGTACCCGCGGTTGGCCAACCACTGCACCTCACCGTCGTAGCCCCACGAGTCGCGGTGCCACGGTCCGCCGTGGACGAGCAGCACCATCGGCAGGCGGCGGGGCTCGACGTCCGGCGGCGTGGTCAGGTAGCCGTGCAGTTCGAGGCCGTCGCGGGCCGTCAGCTGGATCGGCTCCATCTGGGCCAGCACGTGGTCGCTCAGCGACGGCCGGTTCTCCAGGAGGAAGGTCAGCTCCTTGCGGTCGCGGTCGTAGCGATGGAAGCGGACCGGACCATCGTCACGCTGGTAGGCGACGATCCAGGTCCGGTCCGAGTGCGTCTCGTCGAGGACCGCCACGTCGCCGCGTTCAGCCTCCTCCAGCACCGCGAGGTCGTCGGTCACCTCGCCATCGATCACCTCGTGGTGGAGCCGATCGCGCAGGAAGCTGACCCACTGGACCTCGCGGGTCTCGGGGTGCAGCCGGACGTCGGTGACGTCGTAGGACGGGTCGGCGGCGACCGTGCGCGCCTGACCAGTGGTCAGGTCGTAGCGCAGGAGCCGGCTGGCGTTCGCGTCAACCGACGACAGCACCCACAACCCCTGCCCATCCTGGGTGAACGCCAGGGGCGCCGTCGACAGGGCATCGTCGGCGGGGACCTCCAGCAGCGTCCGCCAGTCGTCGTCGACCGAATCCCGTACCTGGATCGGCATCCCGCCGTCCGGGGTCGGGGCCACCGCCGCCCGCACCTGATGGTCGGCGTCGGCGAGGAACAGCACGAACCCGGGGTTGTCGAACACCTTCTCCAGTTCCCCGGTCGACAGCGTCAGCAGGTACCCGTCGTGCAACTGCTCGTTGTCGAGGTTGAGCCCGACCATGATCCGGTCGGGCGACGACCGCTCCATGGCGACCAGACGGGCCTGCACTCCCTCGAACGGGGTGAGGTCGCGGTCCGTGCCCTCGTGGACGTCGACCGCGTGCAGGTGCCAGTCCTCGTCGCCGCCTTCGTCCTGGATGTAGAGCAGGTGCCGGCCGTCGTGGGCCCACACCACCACGTGGATCCCGCGGTCGCGGTCCTGGGTGATCGGCCGGGCGTTGCTGAGGTCGGCGTCCCCGACCCAGACGTTGAGCACCCCCTCGTCCGGAGCGAGCCAGGCAAGCTGCTGGCCGTCGGGGGAGATCACCGGCGAGTCACGCTCGGGATCGCCGAACAGGATCTCGCGGGGGATCAGCGGGGTCTCGGTGGTCATCGTTGGCCCGTCGGTCGCTGGTGGTCGCTCGCTGGTGGTCGCTCGGGCGCAGCACGCCCAGCGTGCGGGACGGTAACCAGCGGCGACCGGACGCGGCGGCGCGCTCGACGAGGGACAGGTGGGATCAGGCGGGATCGCTCAGCGCACCCCGGAAGGCCGCGATGCGAGCGCGGAGGAAGTCCCGGGACACCTCGGCGCGTGGTTGGGCCACATCGAACCCGTGGTAGGCCCCCTCGACCACCAGCAGGTCGCAGGCCACCCCGGCCGCCTCGAGCCGTCGCGCCCAGGCGACGTCCTCGTCGTGGAACAGGTCGTGGGTGCCGACGCCGATCCAGGTGGCCGGCAGCCCAGCGAGGTCGTCGGCGCGGGCCGGTGCCGCGGTCGCCGGCACGTCATCTCCGCCGAGGTCGCCGAGGTAGCTGTCCCAGCCGAAGCGGTTGCTGCGCTGGTTCCACATCCGCAGGACACGTGGGTCGAGGCCGCCGTCGGTCGTGCGGTCGTCGAGCATCGGGTACGACAGCACTTGCAGCACCGGTGCGATCCCTCCGCGGTCCCGGGCCAGCAACGCCAGTCCGGCGGCCAGGCCGCCGCCGGCGCTCTCCCCGGTCAGCGCCAGCCGGTCGGCATCGACCTCCGGCTGCGCCGCCAGCCACTTCAGTGCGACGTAGGCGTCCGCGAGCGGGGTCGGGTAGGGATGCTCGGGCGCGAGGCGGTAGTCGACCGCTGCCACCACGACGTCGAGGTGTCTGGCCAGCCGGCTGCAGAAGTCGTCGCCCATCGCGGCCGTCCCGATGACGTAGCCGCCACCGTGGACGTACAGGACGCCCGGCGCCGGGGTCCGGCCGCCGGCTGGCGGCCGGTGGATGCGGGCACGCACACCGGGTGCGACGTCCACGACCTCGACGTCGCGCGCGCCGCGCTGGAGGCGCGTTCCGAGCCGGACCAACGCCAGGCTGCGCGGCCCGATGAGCGTCTCGGGCAGGAACCGGGCACGCGTCAGGTCGGGGTGGAAGCTCGGCACGGGGCGCTCCTCAGGTCGTCACGGGCGGCGGTGCTCGCGGTCGCCGACGACCTTCCTAGCACTTCCGCGTCACGGGTCGACCGGGACGCAGCCTCCCAGCGAGGTCATCCCCCAGCGATCATCCTGATCCTGGGTGACTCCCCAGGTGAGTTCGTGGTCCTCACCGCCGACGAAGGCGAACTCGACCCACCCGTCATCGATGTCGAGCCGGTCGTAGGCGTCGAGGTCCTCGGGCACCGGCACATCCGCCGCGCCGGTCTCGAGCGCGTCGGCGAGCGCGTCCTCCGGGGTCTCGAACGTCGGCTCGGTCGGGTAGTCCGCGTCGAAGCACTCCACGGTGCCGGCCGGGTCGCCGACGAGCCGCAGCGTGTCACCGGAGACCGTGTCGACCACGTCGCGATCGCCGAGCGGTTCATCCAACGTGACCTTGAGCAGATCGAGACAGGCGTCGCTGTCGCCTTCGACGACCTGGGTCGTGACCACCTCGATGCGGACCGACCCCTCCTGCTCATCGAGGTCCGCGAGGTCGGGATCGCCGTTACAGGACGGCACCGACACCGACAGCTCCGCCGACTCCGCGAGCGAGACCTCCTGCCCTTCGAGCGAGACGGACCCGCGTTCGGTCCGCGGCTCCGTCGTGGCACCGGACTGCGGCCCACACGCGGTGAGGCCGCCGAGCAACAGAACGGTCCCGACGACCATGGCAGCGGTTCGCATCCTCAGCCTCGCATCCTCGACCTTGCGACGAGCACTCCCCCGTTGGACGTCCCAGAGCCACGCCAGGTTCCGACGAGGCCCTACAGCTCCGGCCCGCACATGGAACCGTGGAGCGCCAGCCACGCCCAGCCCCTGCAACGCTCCACGGATCACGCGTCGCACCTGGAACCGTGGAGCGCCAGCCACGCCCAGCCCCTGCAACGCTCCACGGATCACGTCGTGACGCCGGCCTCGACGGTTCGAGCAGGACGCGAGGACGCACGTACGCTCGGAGCCCGACGCGACGGCGAGGGGTTGCCGCGATGTCCTCACGCAAGATGACCCTCGATCTCCACCCGATCTACAACAAGGGGTCAGAGATCGACCGGGCGCTGCAGGAGGCGATGGACGACGCGCAGGAGCGCAAGGCCAGCGAACTCGAGATCATCTGCGGCAAGGGCAGCGGACAGCTGAAGAAGCGGGTGCTGCGCTTCCTCGACCGCAAGGACATCAAGCAGCACTACCACCGCATCAACAAGGACCCGAACAACTCCGGGCGGATCTTCGTCTACTTCCGCTGGAAGCGGGGCCAGTAGCCGCCGGCGGCAGCTTCCGCCTTGCTGGCGCCAGCTCGGTCCGTTCGCCGGCACCAGGCCGGTCGACTCCCCGTCGGTAAGCCCGGCAAGCCCGGCAAGCCCGGCAAGCCCGTCAATCCCGGAGAACCCGGCAGCCCGTCAATCCCGGAGAACCCGGCAGCCTGGCGAGCCCATCCGACGCGGCGATCAGTCCGTCGGTCGGCCGACGCTGACCGCCGGGGTCGGGTGACGCCGATCGGTCCAGGCGGTCAGCACCCGCGTCGTGCACGCCACCACCGGCCCGACGATGACCACGATCAGGATCGTGCCCAGCGCCACGGTCCCACCGGCGATCCAGCCGAGGACCGTGACGGAGGCGTCGGCGGTGACCTTGCCGGTCGTCCGCCCGAACCCACGCCGTAGGAGGCCGACGAACGGGAGGTCGCCCGGTGCGGCCCCGAGCCCGGCATGCAGGTAGGTGCCGACCCCGATCCCGAGGATGAGCGCGCCCACGACCAACGTCACGTAGCTGCCGGCCCAAGCCGAGGGGAGGCCGCGGAGCAGCACTTCGACCACGAGGGCGGGGAGCAGCATCCCGACCAGCGTGGACGGCCGTGGCCGGACCCCCAAGGAGAGCCCGAGCAGGATCGCCAGGGCGAACGACCCGAGGACGGCGAAGCCGGGCGAGAGTCCGAGCCCGATCAACGCGTCGGTAACGACCTCCCAGGAAGCGACACCGACGTTCCCGTGCAGCATCAGGGAGATGCCGACCCCGAGCACGAGATAGCCCACCACGAGGACCAGCCACGGGTTCACACGCTCGCGGCCACCGCGGGGTCGGATCGCACGTCGAAGGGCCCTTCCGGGGGAGGGAAGCGGGCAACGTTGGCGCGCTCGGAGCGACCAGGAAGGTCGGCAGGGAGGAGACGCGCGAGGCGCTCAGTGTGCCATGCCCCCGGACCCCGGTGGGTCCCCCGAACCGGCCGTCGGCCCATGGCCCTCCGCGCTGCCCTCGTCCCGGCGGTGGGTCTCGGTCATGCGCACCGCGACGTCGATGCCGGAAGCCGCGGTGATGGCGGCCACGACGACGATGGCGATGGCGATCGAGTAGACGTCCGCGAGCACGCCGGCGAGCACCGCCCCGACGGCGAACCCGAAGTCGCGCCACCAGCGGTAGACCCCGACGGCCGCCCCACGCCAGGCTGGGTGGGCGATGTCGCCCACGGCCGCGATCAGCGTCGGGTACGCCATCGCCGTGCCAGCGCCGAACAGCACGCTGCCGGCCGCCCACACGGCGAAGGTGTCACCGAACGCGATGATCAGCAGACCGGCAGCCTCGGTGAGCTGACCGCCCACGATCAGCCCCTTCCGCCCGATCCGGTCAGACAGCGCGCCGGTGACCAACTGCCCGGCGCCCCACACGGCGGGAGCGATCGCGATCAGCAAGCCGACCGAGCCGACCGAGAGGTCGCCGCTGATGCTGAAGAAGATGGGGAACAGCCCCCAGGCCAGCCCTTCGTTGAGGTTGTTGACCAGCCCAGCCTGGCTGGTGGCCGACAGCGACCGGTCGCGCCAGGTCGACAGCGCGAACACCTGCCGCGGCGTGAACGAAGCACCGTGCCCGTTGCTCCCGCCGTCATGGGTCTTGCTCTCCTCAGCGACATGGCCCTTGGTCTCGCGCACGAACAGCGCCGAAAGCCCCAACCCCAGCCCAGCGAACGCCAGGCCGAGGAAGAACGGAGCGGGCCGAAGGCCCGCCACCTCGGCGATGTAGCCGGTGGCCCAAGCCGCCGCGGCGACGGCGCCGTAGCCAGCGGCCTCGTTGAACCCCATCGCCATCCCGCGACGCTTCGGTCCGACGAGGTCGATCTTCATCAGCACCGTCACCGACCAGGCCAGCCCCTGGTTGATGCCCAACAGCACGTTGGCGAAGATCACCCAGCCCCATGAGGGAGCCCAGATCAGCAGCAACGGCACGGGCAGGGCGAACAGCCAGCCGACCAGCAGCACGGGCTTGCGACCGAACCGGTCGGCCAGGGTGCCCGCGAAGTAGTTCAGGACCGCCTTGGTGAGCCCGAACGCGAAGATGAAGGTCAGCATCGCGGTGTAGGCCGTGAGCCCGAACTCCTCCTCGGCCAGCAGCGGGAGCACGGTGCGCTCCTGGCCGATCATGCCGCCGACGAGGGCGTTGACGCCGACCAACAGCGCGAACTGCGGCAGGTTCTCGCGTAGCCCTAGGCGGACGCGCACGTCCGAGGCCTGCCGGTTCATGGTGCCAACTCCGAGCGGTGGCCAGCCCTCAGGTCGACCACGTAGGCGCTGTTGCCCAGCCCCTCGTCGACCAGCGGTACCACGTCCACGACGCTTCCATTCAAGTCTTCACTTGAACGAAGCGTGCCCGACGTGGACCCATCAGTCAAACGAGCACTTGAACGACGCTACGATGGCGGGAACCACGTGCAGGAGCCGCCATGTCGACGACCACGACCCGTCGCGAAGCCAAGGACGCCCTGTTCGCCGGCTTCGGCCGCATCGCCGCCGGGCTGGGGTCAGGCCGTCGCGCGGAGATCGTCGAGGTCCTGGCCCAGGGCGAGCGCAGCGTCGAACAACTCGCCGACGAGATCGACCAGTCGGTCGCGAACACCTCGCACCATCTGCAGACGCTCGCCCGCGCCGGGCTCGTGACCTCCCGCCGTGCCGGCGCGTTCGTGCACTACCGGCTCGCCTCCGACCGCGTCCTTGAGGTCTGGCTCGCCATCCGCCAGTTGGCCGCTGAGCAACTGGACGATCTCGACGCCCTCGCGGCGGCCTACCTCGGCGACCGCGACCGGATCGAAGACATCGACCGCGAGGAGCTCCTCACCCGCCTGGGGACCGGCGACCTCGTCCTCATCGACGTGCGCCCCGAGGGCGAGTACGCCGCCGGCCACCTCCCCGGCGCGATCTCCGTGCCACCGGACCGCCTCGACGAACTGGTCGACGAGTTGCCCTCGGACCGCGAGATCGTCGCCTACTGCCGCGGGCCGTACTGCGTCTACGCCGACGACGCCGTCCGCGCCCTCACCGCCCAGGGCCGCCGCGCACGTCGGCTCCGTGACGGCGTCCCGGAGTGGCGACAGCTCGGCGGCCCCGTCGACGCCGCTCCATCCCCGGCCGGCACCGGGGGCGCCGCGCACCAGCACGCTGAAGGCTCGGCGGAGCGCTGACGCGAGGTACCGCGTCGGCGGCGTTCACGCCTCCCGACGCCGATGCACCGACACGGCGTAGTCGCCGTCCGGTACGAACGGATCGCGGTCCCACGTCGCGTACCGCTCGACGAGGTCCAGCCCGGCCGCCTGCGCATGCTGGTCGTAGGTGTCCAGGTCGTAGCCGCGACCCAGTTGGAAGCCGGCCACCAGCACCGATCCGACGTCGAGGTGGCGCGCACAACCCTCCAGCAGCGCCGCCTGGGTCCCCGGCGCGGTGAACAGGGGCACGTTGCCCGCGAGCACGACGGCGTCGAACGTCCGGCCGAGCG
>SKNP01000245.1 GCA_007120485.1 Nitriliruptoraceae bacterium | reverse complement strand
GTTCTTTCGGGTGAGGATGAAGTACGCCAGACCGGCGAAGTGAGCGGCGTACCCGATCGTCAGCACCGTCGACATGAGGTCGAACTGCGCCGGGGTGAACTCGACGATGTTCTCGAGGTTCCACAACACGGGCGGGTTCCTTCTGACGGGGTCGATGGACGGGGTGAGACGCTCCAAGACTCCGCGCTGTGGACCCGGCACCAGCGGTACCGGACGAGGACGTGCATCTCAGCGTGTCACGGTCGAAGTTCGACGCTGAGCGGTCGGCGTATGACTGTCGCCGAGAGCCGACCGCCCTCGCTGCACGCCGCCACCTCGCACCTCACACGACCGCGAGACGGGCGACCACCTCGTCGGCCGCCTCGGCCACGCAGCGCGGGTCGGCGCGGAACCAGGACCGCTGTCGCTTGGCGTAGCGCCAGGTGCGACGGGCGACGGCGCCGGCCAACGAGGTGACGTCGAGCTCATCTGCCAGCACCGCGAACGCCTCCGCGTACCCGATCGCCTGCGCGGCGGTGCGCGACAACGGCCCGGCCGCCTGGAGCCGACGCGCCTCCTCCAGCAGACCCGCCTCGACCATCCGGTCCGCACGGTCGTGGATGCGGGTACGCAACGTCGCGCCATCGGGTTCGAGGTAGGCGACCTCGAGGTCGGGGTAGATCGAGGTGTGACGGTCGAACCCATCATCGAACCCGGAGAAGGTGTCGCCGGTGAGCTCGATGACCTCCAACGCACGGATCGTCCGCCGCAGGTTGCGGGGGTCGATGCGTCCGGCGGCGACGGGGTCCTGTCGTTCGAGGACAGCGTGGGCCCCCGAAGGGTCCTGCTCCCAACGGCGCTCGAGCCGTGCCCTCACACCCGGATCGGTGGGTGGGAAGGTCAGCGGATCGACCACGGCACGGAAGTACAGGCCGGAGCCACCGACCAGCAGCGGGGTGGCACCACGAGCGTGGACGTCGTCGATGACGCGCCGTGCGAGCTGGCGGAAGGTCGCGACGGTGAGCTCCTCGTGCGGTTCGAGCACGTCGATGAGGTGGTGGGCCACCTGCTCGCGGACCGCCGGCGACGGCTTCGCTGTGCCGACGTCCATGCCGCGGTACACGGTGAACGCATCGACGGCGACCACCTCGGTGGGTCGACCATCGGCGTTGCGTCGCCGGGCGAGCGCGAGCGCCGCGTCCGACTTGCCCGACGCCGTCGGGCCGACGATCGCGAGGACGGCCACCTCAGCGTTCCTCGCCGGCCGGCGGACGACGTGGCAGCTCCACCTGGAACGCCGCCCCGCCGCCGGGCCGATCCTCGACCCAGACCTCGCCACCGTGGAGCTCGACGAACCCACGCACCAGGGCCAGCCCGATGCCCGTCCCTCCGACGTGCGGCGCATCGCTGGCGCCGAGATCGAACGCCTCGAAGACGGTCGCCTTCGCTTCGTCAGGGATCCCGGGGCCCCGGTCAGCGACGGTCAGCTGGGCGCCTCCATCGGTCGGGGCCACCGAGACGTCGATGGCGGTCCCCTCCGGGGTGTGCCGGACGGCGTTGGCGATCAGGTTGACCACGACACGTTCGCACTTCGCCCTGTCGGCCACGATCTCCGCCGGTGTCAGATCCCGGGTGACCTCGCGGTCCTGCAGATCCACGGTCGAGAGCACCTCGGCGACGACCTGTTCGAGGTCCACCCGCCCCGACCGCAACGGCAGTGCTCGGCCACGCATGATCCGGTCGACGTCCAACAGGTCGGCGAGCAGATCAGCCAGGCGGTCGGCGTTGCGGACCAGGGCATCCAGCGACGACACCAGCCGTTCCGGCGGCAGCTCGTCGAGGTGGTCCCGCAAGAGCCTGGCGAACCCCTGCACGGAGGTCAGCGGGGTCCGCAGCTCGTGGGAGACCGCCGAGAGGAAGGTGTTCTTGAGCTCATCCAGCTCCCGGAGGCGGTCCGCCGCCGCACGCTCGGTCGCCGCCGCGCGTTGGAGCTCCGCTTCCCGCTGCATCTGCTCGGTCATGTCGACGACCTGGCCGATCATCTGCACCGGCTCGCCGGCGGCGTCGGTCAGCGGTGACACCTTCAGCATCCCCCAGACGACCGTGCCATCCGGCCGCAGGTACCGTTTGGCCAACATCTCGGCCCCCGGGTCGCCATCCAGCAGCCCGCGGCTGTACGAGAGGTCGGCCTCCACGTCGTCGGGGTGGGTGAGCTCCAGGGTCGACATCCCGACCAGTTCGTCCTCGGACCGGTGGAGGAAGCTGCACAGCGCCTGGTTGACCTGCCGCAAGGTGCCGTCGAGGTCGACGAGCGCCATCCCGACCGGAGCAGCGTCGAGCACCAGCCGGAAGCGGCGCTCCGATGCAGCGAGTTCGCGCGCGGCACCCTCGCGTTCGGTGACGTCGCGGCCGACGGCGAGCACCGCGGGATCGGAACCGGGGAGCAGGCGATCGACCCACTCGATCCACCGGTCACCCTCCTGGGTGACCGTCGAGTGCACCGGGTCCTGCGGTGTGAGGTGCCCGGCATGCACGGCGACCCGTGACGTCTCCCCCGATCCGAACACGTCCTCGATCCGGCGGCCGATCAGCTCCTGCGGCGGTCGTCCAAGCTCCCCCGCCTGCGTCGCGTTGACGTAGTGGATCATCCGATCGCGCTGGCGGTAGCACAGCACACGCTCGGGGAGCCCGTCGAACAACGCCGCGAGCGTCGGCCCCTCGGAGCCGATGCCACCGGCATCCAGCGTCACGGTGCCCCCTCGCCCAACATCTGTCGATGCTGATCCGCCACCTTGGACCACAACGGGCCGATCCCGAGGTTCACGTCGCCGGGACACCGACCACCGGCAGCTGCGCTCCGGTCGGTGCGACCGGAACCGCCGTCTGGGTGGCGGTCCTCCAGCTCTCCCCGCGTGCCAGTGCGGCGGCGGCGGTCCGCCCCGCGGCCGTGGACCGAACGTCACGTGCCGCCCCGGCGATCGCGTAGTTGGCGGCCGCCTCCACCACCTCGGCGACCACGAGGTCCCCGGGTGCGAACGCCGGCTCGTCACCGACGGCGAAGGTCGGTGCCGGCAGGTGCACCAGGTGGTTCCCGCGGGTCCGCCCCGACCAGCGCGACGCATCGGTCTTGGACGGCGAGTCGATCAACAGTTCCTGGACCGTGCCGACCAGTCGCTGGTGCGCCTCACGCGAGTGCTGGCGCGTCGCCGCCTCCAATCGCTGGTAGCGCTCGGCGACCACCGACGGATCGACGACATCATCGGTCATCGCCGCCGCCGGCGTCCCGGGCCGTGGGGAGTACTGGAACGTGAACGCCTGGTCGAACCGCACCTGCTCGACCACGTCGAGGGTCGCCTGGAAGTCCTCGTCGGTCTCGCCCGGGAACCCGACGATGATGTCGGTGGTCAGCGAGGCGTCCGGCAGCAGTTCGCGGGTGCGCTCGACCAGCGCCAGGAACCGGCGTTGGCGGTACGAGCGACGCATCGCCCGGAGCACCCGATCGGAGCCCGACTGCAACGGCAGGTGCAGGTGCGGCATCACGTTGGGGGTGTCGGCCATCGCCTGCAGCACGTCCTCGGTGAAATCGCGCGGGTGCGGGGAGGTGAACCGGACGCGGGTCAGGCCATCGATGTCCCCGAGCTCGCGCAGCAGTTCCGCGAACCGGCTGGCCCCGGCCAGGTCGCGACCATAGGAGTTGACGTTCTGGCCGAGCAGCGTCACCTCGACGACGTCGTCGGCGACCAGTTGCTCGACCTCGTGGACGATCTCGCCGATGCGGCGGGAGCGCTCCGGACCACGCAGGCTCGGCACGATGCAGAAGGTGCACGCGTTGTTGCACCCGACCGCGATCGAGACCCAGGCATGGTGACGGACGTCACGCTTGGCCGGCAACGCGGACGGGAAGGTCTCGAGCTGCTCGACCAGTTCGACGACGGGGACCTCGGCGGAGTCGGCCTGTGCGAGCAGCTGCGGCAGGTCGACCAGGTTGTGGGTGCCGTAGACCACGTCGACCCATGGGGCTCGGTCCGCGACGGTGGCGCCGTCCTTCTGGGCGAGGCAGCCCCCGACGACGATCGTGAGGTCCTCACCGGCGGCCTGCCGGGCGTCCTTGCGCGACTTGAGGTGGCCGAGGGTGCCGTAGAGCTTGTTGTCGGCGTTCTCGCGGACCGCGCAGGTGTTGAGCAGGATCAGGTCGGCCTCGTCCTCCGACGGCGCCCGCCGGTAGCCGAGCGTCTCCAGCAGACCGGCGGCACGACCGGAATCGTGCTCGTTCATCTGGCACCCGAAGGTGCGGATGAAGTAGTTGCGTGACATGTGCGGGGACCTCGGCGGGCCGGCGGTGCTGCGGTGGACGAGCGTATCCGGCTGCCCCGGTCCGGACCGGTGGGTCGACCGGGCTCGGGCGCGCCGCGCGGGACGTCACCGGGCTCGGCCGCCGCTCGGGACATCGCCAGGCTCGGGCGCCGCTCGGGACGTCGCCGGGATCAGCCGGGATCAGCCGGGCCGCTGCGGGCGGCGAGGTCCGGTCGCCCTCGATCGGGGTGAACCGTGCGCGCCCTCGGTGCGTATGCGTCAATGGAGCTGCCCGACCGCGGGCACCAGCCTCGAGGTTCCCCCGTGAGCCACCCCACCGCCGGATCGGAAGCGATGCTGGTGTCGCGCGCCGCCCGGGGTGATCAAGGGGCGGTCAGCGCCCTGTACGACGTGTACGCGGGACCGTTGTACGGCTTCGCGCTCCGTCGGCTGGGGGACCCGATGCTGGCCGAGGAGCTGGTGCAGCTGGTGATGACCAAGCTGTGGCAGCGGGCTGACCGCTACGACCCGGCCCGCGGTTCGGTCCGCACCTGGGTGTTCACGATCGCCCGCAGCGCCGTGATCGATCTCCACCGCCAACGGCCGCACGCGCGACCGACCGACGAGGTGCCCGAGCAGGCCGAGATCATCGACGAGCTCGGAGCGCTCCTGCAGGCCGAGGCGGTGCGCGCAGCGTTGGACCGGCTCAGCGTCGAACATCGCGAGGTCCTGGAGCTGGCCTACTTCCGCGGCCTGGCGCAGCGGGAGGTCGCCGATCGGCTCGACCTGCCGTTGGGCACCGTCAAGTCCCGCACCTTCTACGCGCTCAGAGCGTTCCGGCTGGCCTGTGAGGAACTGGAGGTCGAGTCGTGAGCGAATGCGAGCACGACCAACACCGACTGGGCGGCTACATCCTGGACGGGCTGGACCCCGTCGAGATGCGCGAGGTCGAAGCGCACCTCGAGCGTTGCCCGAGCTGCCGCCAGCAGCACACCGAGTTGGCGGGCATGCCGGCGCTGCTGGAGCTGGCCCGGACCGCGCCGCCCCCGGTGCCCGAACGGGTCCGGGACCGCATCGTCGCGGACGCCACAGGCGTGCAGGTCCGACGTCGTTGGGTACGACTCGCGGTGGCTGCGTCGATCGCCGCCGCGATCGTGGGGGGCCTCACCGGCTGGCAGCTCGCCCCGACCCCGGCCCCGGAGATCATCGTCGCGCTCGAGGGTGAGGAGCCGCACGAGGCGGCCGGAACCGTCGCGTTCACCGAACGGGGCGACTCCGTGCTGGTGCGGTTGGAACTCGAGGATCTCGAACCGTTGCCGGAGCCGGGCACCTACGAGGCGTGGCTGTACACCGGCGACCGTCGGATCATGAGCATCGGGCAGCTCGGCCACGGCGCGGGTCAGGTCACGGTTGAGCTCACGGCGGACGGTTCCCTCGAGGACTTCCAGACCTTCTGGGTCACCGCCGAGCCCGATGCTCGCGATCCGGCGCACGCTGGGGAGACGGTCCTGCGCGCCGAGGTCCCGCAACGGCCGTGAGTCGAACCTTCCCGGCCCGTGAACCGAACCACTGGGACCGGTCGTATCCACACGACGAGACCGCCGACGATGCGGACCAGGAGCGAACCATGCGGACGACGCGACCCCGATCGGACCGACCGGACCGACGACCGACCCGGCGCCGCCTGGCGACAGCCGCGGTGCTGACCCTCGCCCTCGCGGCGTGCGGCGATGAGGCGGTGACCGACACCGAAGCCGACGTGGTCGAGGATGCGGGCGACGAGGAACTCGTCGACGACGACACGGCCGACGACACCGCCGACGACACCGCCGAGGGCGAGGCCACCGTCGCGGTCGGATCGACCGACCTCGGGGAGGTGCTCGTCGACGGCGCCGGCATGACCCTCTACCTGTTCGACCCGGACGACCAGGGTGAGAGCACGTGCGACGACGACTGTGCCGCGGCGTGGCCACCCCTGATCGACGAGGACCCGGTGGCCGGTGACGGCGCGGACGACGCACTGCTCGGCACCACCGAACGCGACGACGGCAGCTTGCAGGTCACCTACGACGGCTGGCCGGTCTACCTCTGGGCCAGCGACCAGGAACCGGGTGACGCCACCGGCCAGGGGGTCGAAGACGTCTGGTGGGTCCTCGAAGCCGACGGGACGCCGATCCGGGATGCGGACGACGCTGCGGATGGGGACGAGGAGGACGGAGAGGACGACGGCACCGGCTACTGACCCATCCGGTGACGAGGGGCGGCCGTGCGGTCCGCACCGGATCGCGTCCCCACCGGCCCCACACGACCCTGGGTCGTGCCCCGACGGTGGCACCGGCTGATGGCGCCGGCCGGTAGCAACGGTCGGTGGTGCCGCTCAGCCGCGGTCGGCGGTGGTGTAGCGCTCGCGCTCCTCGTGGTGCTCGTCGTAGCGAGCATCCAGGTGCGTCCCCCGCCCCGTCGCGACGAACACCACGGCCAGCAGCCCGATCAACGCGGCGGAGAACCCGCCGCCCGGAACCAGCACGAACGTGACGATCAACGCCAGGAGGACCGCGTACCCGATCCAGGCACGCAACCGGGACCGGCCCACGAACAACCCGCCCACGATCACCAGGCCGGGGATCCCGACGAGGATCCAGGTCTGCAACACGTCCACGAGCGGCTCCTGCCTCGGTCCCCGTCAGCCTAGCTCGGCGCCCCACCGATCCGGTGATCGGCGCTCCCCCGCGCCACCGGCCGACCCCCGGCGTCACCGCCCGGTCCCGGTCGCGCCCTCCCATCCTCGGTCGCACCTCACCGGCACGCGGCTAACCTCCGCCGAACGGACACCTGGTCGCACGGCGGCACCGTGCCTGCGTGCGACGCCGACGCCGTGGTTGGCTTCACGCCCACCGGCCGCGAGACGGCAGCCAGGCCCGCTCCCCAGCTGACGGGCGTGACCCACGGGACCACGATGCAGCCAAACGCCACCCAGCGGGGTCGGCCGCCGACGGACCGCCGACGCGGTCGGGCCCGTCCCGGTTCACGGTGGCTGGGCGCGGTCGTCCTGCTTGCCGCCGTCGGCATCGGCACCGCCGTCGGGACGCAGGCGTCGGCGGAGGACGACCTCTACACCCGCGGCGGCGAGGTGTTCCAGGACAACTGCGCCGCCTGCCACGGAACGCGGGCCGAGGGTGGCACCGGCAGTGGCGACCTGGGCGGGCCGGCGATCGACGAGACCGACATCAACTACTGGGACCTGACGGTCCGGACCGGCCGGATGCCGATCGTCGCCCCGGAGGTCGGCATCCGCACGGACGTGCTGGACGAACAGGACCGCGAGGCGCTGGCCGTCTACGCCTCCGAGCGGTTCGACCTGCCCGGGGCGATCCCCACCATCGGTGAGGGCGACGCATCCCGAGGGCAGGACGCCTACGTCCGCAACTGCGCGGCCTGCCACGGTGCGGCGGCCGACGGCGGGATCTCCGGCGCCGCAACGCAGGTCCCTGCGCTGGTCGGGCTCGACGGCGTGGCGATCTATCAGGCCACCCGCATCGGCCCCTTCGAGATGCCTGGGTTCGATCCCGCCGTCCTCAGCGACGACGACATCGACGACCTGGTCGCCTACCTCGACCTGGTGGACGACACGCCGCGGTCGCCCGCCGGGGTGCGTGAGGTGGACCAGATCTCGAGCGCGCTGTTCGCGGTCGGCCTGGCACTGCTGGCCGGGGTCGTGGTGCTGGTCGTGGCGCGGGTCCGTCGTTGGTCGCCGCACGAACCGGAAGGTGCCCACGCGGACCCACCGTTCGAGCCGAGGAGGTGACCCACGTGACGACCTCGCACACGCGGGAGCCGTCAGGGCCGAGCCCGCAGGGCGATCGGCTCCGCCGTCCGTGGCTGATCGGCTGGCTGCTGGTCGCCGCCGGGCTAGGCGTGGCGTTGACGATCGCGTGGTTCGGCGGTGCCGGCGTCGAGGTGCTGGGCACCCTGGGCGCCGCCACCGCCCTGGCCGCCAGCGTGGCGTTGCACCACCTCGTCGTGACCCAGGATGCCGGCGAGCGGCCCATCCCCCGGGAGGACACCGACGCGCCCGATCCGATCGATGGCGTCGGCCGGCGGCACCTGCTGACCGGAGGCGCGGTCGCGGTGGTCCTCGGGTTGGCCGCGCTGGTCGGACTGCGACGCACCGCCCCGCCACCGCCGGCCGGTCGGTGGGCCCGCGGCGCCGCGCTGGTCACCGTCGGCGGCAACCGCGTCCGGCCGGAGGACGTCCCGCTCGGTGGTGTCGTCACCGTGTGGCCGGAGGGAGCCGCCGGCACGGAGCGGTCCGCCGTGATGCTGCTGCGGCTGCGGGACGCTGCCGAGGAGCCGACCCGGCTCGACGGCGTGATCGACGGCACGCTGGTCGCCTACTCCCGCCTGTGCACCCACGCCGGTTGCGCGGTCGCGCTGTACCGCGACGTCGACCAGGCGTTGTTCTGCCCCTGCCACCAGGCCACCTTCGATGCCCGGCGCGGGGCCCACCCGACCGCCGGACCCGCGTCCGTGCCGCTCCCGCAACTGCCGCTCATGCTGGCCGACGACGGCACGCTCGTCGCCGCCGACGACCTCACCGCCCGTCCGGGGCCCGTCGGCGGGAGGGCCTGAGCGTGCTGCCGTCCCCGCTCGCCTCGCTCGCCGAGACCCTCGACCG
>SKNP01000363.1 GCA_007120485.1 Nitriliruptoraceae bacterium | reverse complement strand
TGCTCGAAGCCGGCGCGCTCGGCGCGATGGTCAGCGGGTCCGGGCCGACGGTGGTCGGACTGGCGGGCTCGGCCCAGGACGCGGCCTCGATCGCGCGGGCGGTCGCCGACCGTTTCGACCGCGTCGAGGTGGCGATGTCCCCAGCCGGCGGGCCGGAGGTCAGCGGCGGCTCGGTGTAGATCCCTGCAGGGTCGTTCGGGTGGTGGAGGCGTTGTACGGGGCTCTCGCGGTCGAGGGAGCCGTGGGGTCGCTGGTGGTCGCGGCCCGCGCACACCGAACCACTACCCTGGAGCGTCCGTCCGTGTGGGCTGCGCCCGCCCGGGCAGTGGGGGGTGGTGTAACCGGCAACACGCCGGCCTTTGGAGCCGGAATCCAGGGTTCGATCCCCTGCCCCCCAGCCACCTCGCTCCTCCCGTCCCGGCCGCCGCCCGGTCGGTTCCGGACGCTACGGTCGCCGGACGCCATCCGTGGAGGAGTCCGTCGTGCGTGCCGACACCGCTGCCATCGTCCTCGCCGCCGGGAAGGGCACCCGGTTCCGCTCCGAACTGGCGAAGGTGCTCCACACCGCCGCGGGACGCACCCTGGTCGGCCACGTGCTGGCGGCCCTCGAGCCGCTCGGGCTCGGCCAGGTCGTCGTCGTGGTCGGCCACCAGGCCGATGCGGTCCGCGAGGAGCTCGCCGCCAGCGGGCTGGCCAACGTCACCACGGTCGATCAGACCGAGCAGCGCGGCACGGGCCACGCCGTCCAGCAGGCCGTCCCGGCGCTGGCCGACGGGATCGAACGGGTGTTGGTCCTGCCGGGCGACGCCCCGTTGCTCACCACGCGCTGGCTCGAGCAGCTGCTTGACGACGGTGCCGCGCACGGCGGCGCGATGTTCACCTCCCGGCTGGACGATCCGACCGGCTACGGCCGGGTGCTGCGCGAGGACGACGGCACCGTCACCGGCGTGGTCGAGCAACGCGACGCCACCGAGGAGCAGCTCGCCATCGAGGAGATCAACGCCGGGATGTACCTGTTCGCGCGGAGCGGGCTCGCCGCCGCGCTCGAGCGTCTCGACGACGACAACAGCCAGGGAGAGCTCTACCTCACCGACGTCGTCGCGCTCCAGGCGGAGGCTGGCACCCCACTGGCGGCGACCGCGGCGCCGGGCGAGGTGATCGCCGGCGTCAACGACCGCGCGCAGCTCGCCGACGCCGCGGCCGAGCTGCGCCGCCGGCACCTGCACCACCTGATGGCCGAGGTCGGGGTCACCGTGGAGGATCCGACCACCACCTACCTGGACGTGGACGTCGAGGTGGCACGTGACGCCGTCCTACGGCCCGGCACGATCCTCGCCGCCGGGACCCGCATCGGGGAGCGGACGGTCGTCGGCCCCCACAGCCACCTCACCGCTTGCGAGGTCGGCGCGGACGCCACCGTGGAGTCGACGCGCGCCGACCAGGCCGTGATCGGCGACGCCGCGACCGTCGGGCCGTTCGCGCACCTACGGCCCGGCACCCACCTGGGCTCCCGCAGCAAGGTTGGCGCGTACGTGGAGACCAAGAACGCCCGGCTCGGCGACGGCACCAAGGCGCCGCACCTGGCCTACCTCGGCGACGTCACCGTGGGCGAGCGCGCCAACATCGCCTGCGGGGTGATCGTCGTCAACTACGACGGTCAGGTGAAGTCCCACACCACGATCGGTGACGGGGCGTTCATCGGCTGCGACACGATGCTCGTCTCGCCGGTGACGATCGGTGAGGGTGCGTACACCGCAGCCGGCTCGACCATCACCGACGACGTCCCCGACGGTGCGCTCGCGATCGCGCGGGCCCGGCAGACCACCAAGGAGGGCTGGGTCGCTCGACGTCGCGGAACGGGGGGCTGATGGCCGCGGGCTCGCTGCCGCTGGATGGTCGGCGACTCACCCCAGCGCGGGTCGCCCGGATCGCGATCGACCACGAACCGACCCACCTGACCCGCCGCGCCCTGGAGCGCAACCGGGATGCGGTCGCCACCGCGCACCAGCTCCTGGCCGACGGGGTCGTGGTCTACGGCCGCAACACCGGCGTCGGGGGTCTGCTGGACGACGACGTCACCAGCGCGTCGGCCAGCGAGCACTCCCGTCGGCTCTTGCGGAGCCACGCCAGCGGCACCGGTTCGCTGCTGGCCGCCGAGGTGGCGAGGGCGACCCTGGTGGTGCGCGCGAACCAGCTGGGGGCGGGCGGTGGTGGGATCGAGCCACGGCTGCTCCAGGCGCTGGTCGGGGCGTTGAACGCCGGGCTCGCGCCCGCGTTGCACGAGATCGGCTCGCTCGGCATCGGGGACGTCACCAGCCTCGCGGAGGTGGGCCTCGCGCTGCTCGGTGAGGGGCGCTGGCTGGGTGACGCGCCGTCGCCACCGCCGGCCCCGATCGGCGCGGGTGACGCGATCGTGCTCATGTCCTCCAACGCCGCGACGCTCGGTGAGGCGGCGGTCGCAGCCCACCGGCTGGACACGGTGCTGCGATCGGCGGAGGCCGTGGCGGCGCTGGCGTTCATCGCCGCGCGTGGGGACCCGGTGGTCCTGGACGAACGGGTGCAGGCCGCCCGGCCCCACCCCGGCCAGGGCGCGGTCGCTCGCCACCTGCGCGAGCTGATCGGCACGGGCTTGCCGCCGGTCCGTCGGCAGGATCCGCTGTGCCTGCGGTGCCTGCCCCAGGTACACGGCGCCGTTCGTGACGCCCACACCGACCTCGGTGGCGTGCTGGCGGTGGAACTGAACGCCGCTGGTGAGAACCCGCTGCTCGACCCGCGGTCCGGTGAAGCGCTGACCAGCGGCAACTTCCACGGCGCACCGCTGACCCTGTCGCTGGACCAGGTCCGGGCCGCGATCGCTCAGACCGCCTCGCAGGCGGTCCAACGGGTGTCGCTGCTGTTGGACGGACGCACGCCTGGGCTGTCGCCGTTCCTGGCCGACGACGAGCCAGGCTCCTCCGGGGCGATGATGCTGGAGTGGACCGCGCACGCGGCGCTGGCCGAGCTGCGGGCGACGGCGGCGCCGGTGGTGGTCGGCTCCAGCGTGGTCTCCCGTGGGCAGGAGGATCACGTCAGCTCCGCCTCGCAAGCCGCACGCCAGCTCAGCCGCACCGTCGAGCACTACGTGACGGTGCTGGCCGTGGAGCTGGTCGTCGCTGCCCGTGCCCTGCGTGTGGCCGGGGTCGAACCCGTCACCGACGCTGGTCGGCAGATCGCGCGGGTCGTGACCGAGGAGCTGCCCAGCGGTCTGCACGATCGCGAGTTGTCCAGCGACCTGCAGGTCGCCGGTGAGCTGCTGCGCAGCGGTGCGCTGGGTTCGGCGGCGCTGGGGGTCTCGCCCAGGGGGCGTCAGGCGGCGGTGCGTCCGGACTGACCGGGGCTGCACCCGCCGCACCGCTGGCTGCGGTCCGAAGCGGGGCCGGCTACGGTCCGCGGCCCGGCCGGCCGAGCGTGAGGGACCTGTGGAAGTCGTCACCAAGAAGCGGATGATGATCTTCTCCGGGTCTTCCTCCCCGGAGCTCGCCCGCGAGGTCGCGGACCACCTCGGGATGAAGCTCGGTGAGGTCAAGCTGTCGCAGTTCGCCAACGGCGAGCTCTACGCCCGGTTCACCGAGTCGGTGCGCGGTGCGGACGTCTACGTCATCCAGTCGTTGGTCAGCATCCCGGACGGGATGAGCATCAACGACTACGTGATCGAGCAACTGGTCATGCTCGACGCGCTCAAGCGGGCCTCCGCGAAGCGGACCGTCGCGGTGATCCCGTACTACGGCTACTCGCGTTCGGACAAGAAGGCGTTGTCGCGCGAGGCCATCGCCGCCCGGATGATCGCCGACATGTACGAGTCGGTCGGTGTCGACCGGATCATGTCGGTCGACCTGCACACCGGCCAGATCCAGGGCTTCTTCCACGACCCGTTCGATGCACTGACGGCCCTGCCGCTGCTGGTCGACTGGGTCCAGGACAACACCGACGCTGACGACCGCGTGATCGTCTCACCCGACGCCGGACGGGTCCGACTGACCGAGAAGTTCGCCGGGCACGTCGGGGCGCCGATCGCGATCCTGCACAAGCGGCGCGACCCCAGCCAGCAGAACGTGTCGGTCTCGCTGGACGTGATCGGTGACGTCGAGGGCCGCACGGCGATCCTCGTCGACGACATGATCGACACGGCTGGGACCATCTGCGGTGCGGCTGACCTGCTGCTCGAGCGGGGTGCGTCGCGGGTCATCGCCCTGGCGACCCACGGGCTGTTCTCCGGTCCCGCCGCCGAACGGCTGCAGAACTCGGTCATCGAGAAGGTGGTGGTGACCAACACCCTGCCGATCCCCGAGGAACGCCGGACCGACAAGCTGGTCGTGCTGTCCATCGCCCCGATCCTCGCCTCCGCGTTGCGTGCGGTGTTCGAGGACCAGTCGGTGTCGGAGATCTTCCAGGGCGAGAACGTCTGAACTCGACCCTTGCCATGCGGCCGTCAGGGTCGCTTGCATCCCCGCAGGTGCCCCGGTTGCCGACCCGGTGAGCCGCGAGGTACGCTGCTGCGCACGGCCCGCCCTTCGTGCGGGCCGTGCGCGTGTCCGCGCCGGTCTCCTCCCGTCCATCGGTCCCGACCGATGACCGCCGCAAGGCCCACGAACGGGCCGAGAGACCGTCGCCGGCACGCACCCCGCGTGACACCTCGCCGCCGTCACGGTGACCGACCCACGACGGGGTCCGACGTCCCAGGAGCCGCTCCACGATGGCTGACCAGCTGAACCTCACGGCAGAGAACCGCACCGAACTCGGCAAGGGCGCCACCGGCCGACTGCGCAAGCAGGGCCGCGTGCCCGGCATCATGTACGGCTATCGGGTCGAGCCGACCGCCGTGCACGTCGACGCGCTCGAGCTCTACCACGCGCTGCACACCGAAGCCGGCACCAACGCGCTGATCCGGCTCAAGGTCGACGGCGACACCCACCTCACCGTCGCCCGCGACATGCAGCGGCACCCGATCAAGGGCGAGACCCTGCACGTGGACTTCCTCGCGGTCGACCGGGACACCCCGATCTCGGTGGAGATCCCGGTGCACCTCATCGGTGAGGAAGAGGCCGGCGAGGACGGCGGGGTCATCAACCAGATCCTCTACACCGTCCCGATGCTGGTCAAGCCGCTCGATGTGCCCAACTACCTCGAGCTGGACGTCACCGGCCTCGAGATCAACGATGTGCTCCGCGTCGAGGACCTCGTGTCGCAGCTGCCGGAGGGCGCGGAGTTCGACATCGACCACCAGCGCACGGTGATCACCATCAACGCTCCGATCTCCGAGGAGGAGCTCGAGGCGATGGAGGACGCCGCCGGCCAGGAAGCCGACGAGCCGGAGGTGATCGGCGAGGAGGACGAGGCAGCCGACGCCGAAGCGGATGCCGAGGCCGGCGAGGGCGACGACGACTGAATGCCACAGGCGGTCACCGGGGAGCTCCCGGTGACCGCGGCTGGTACCGACCCGGGAGGACGACGTGGCCGACGACCGCTGGCTGGTGGTCGGTCTCGGCAACCCCGGGTCGAAGTACGAGGCCACGCGCCACAACGTCGGCGCGGACGCGGTCCGAGCTCTGGCGCAGCGAGCCGGCGGCAGCCTCAAGGCCAACAAGCGGGTCCGTTGCGAGATCGCGGAAGCCACGATCGAGGGGGAACGCATCGTCCTGGCCGTGCCGACCTCCTACATGAACCGTTCGGGTGATCCCGTGCAGGCCGCGTCCGCGTGGTTCAAGGTCCCACCGCAACGGCTCGTCGTCTGCCACGACGAACTCGACCTGGACGTCGGGGCCTTGCGGGTCAAGCGAGGCGGCGGCAACGCCGGCCACCGGGGCCTGAAGGACATCGACCGGGCGCTCGGAACCCCGGACTACCTGCGGGTTCGTATCGGCGTCGGCCGCCCGCCCGGCCGCATGCCCGCCAAGGATCACGTGCTGCGTCGCTTCCCCGACGCGGAACGTGACACCATCGACCGCGCGCTGGACGACGCCGGCGAAGCAGCGCTGGGATTGGTGGTCGACGGACTCGAGCCGACCCAGAACCGCTTCCACGCGAACCGCTGACGCGCTCGCTTCGCCGGTGCGCCGCAGCTCTGTGGCCACGGGCCCGAGGAGGACACCGTGAAGGAGAAGATCCGCCAGCTCCGCGAGGTCTGGGGGCAGCTGCGGGAGATCGACAGCAAGGCGGTCCCGCTGGTCGCGCTCGGCGCGTTCCTGGGGTTGATCGTCGGGGTCGGTGCCGGGTTGGTCTCCCCGGTGCTGACCGAGGTCTTCATGGTCGTCTTCGGGCTGTTCTTCGCGATCATGGGTGGGCTGCTGGTCTTCGGACGGCGGTCCCGTAAGGCGCAGTTCAGCGCGATCGAGGGGCATCCAGGCGCCGCCGCGGCCGTGCTCCAGCAGATGCGCGGTCAGTGGTTCGTCAACCCGGCCGTGGCCGTCAACGCCAAACAGGACATGGTCCACCGTGTCGTCGGCCGGTGCGGCATCGTGCTGGTCGGGGAAGGTTCGCCGCAGCGCGTGAAGGGACTCATGGCCAAGGAACGCAAGCGGCTGACCAAGGCGGCCGGCGACGTTCCGCTCCACACGATGATCGTCGGCGACCGCGAGGACGAGGTCGCCCTCCCCAAGCTGCAGACCCGGATCACCAAGCTGCCGCGCAAGCTCAAGAAGGGCGAGGTGCCCAAGATCGAACGCAAGCTCAAGCCCCTCGACAAGGCACCGCCGGTCCCCAAGGGCATCGACCCGTACGCCGTCGCGAACCGGCGCCGCCCCAAGCCGCGCTGACCGGCGACGCTCGCGCGACGAGCGCCACCCTCCTGCTACCACCGACAGCCGAACCGGACCACCACCGCGTCGCCGAGCCACGCCGACCCCCGGTCGCGACGCGGCTCGGCGTTCGCCGCATGCCGTCGAGCGAGGATCGCCGTGACCACCTCCACCTCCCCCCCGGGTGAGCCGTCGTCGGTCGACGACGTCCTCGACCCCGGCCTGGCGGTCGGGCCGCTCGCCCCACTGTTGCGCCCCGGCCGGTCGGTGTGGGACGTCGAGGTGGCCGACGAGGACCTGGTCGTCTCCCCGTCGGGGCGCGCCTACGTCCTGAGCCTGCTGGCGGAGCGGGCGACGCCGCTGCTGGTCGTGACCCCCCGCACGTCCGACGCGGAGGCGGTCGCCGATGGCATGGCCGGGTTCCTGGGGGAGGGCCGTGTCGCGGTGTTCCCCGCGTGGGAGACGTTGCCCCACGAGCGGCTGTCACCGCAGCCGGCCACGGTCGGCCGGCGCCTGGCCGTGATCGACCGGCTGTGCCACCCGGAGGCGCACGAGGAGCCGCTGCTTGCGGTGGTCGCACCCGTCCGGGCTGCGCTGCAGCCGATGGACCCGCGTCTGGGCCAGCAGCGACCGATCCACGTCGATGCCACCTACGAGGGCTACGAGCGGCTGATCGACGGGCTGGCGGCGCTCGGCTACAGCCGGGTCGCGCAGGTCGAGGCGCGCGGTGAGTTCGCGGTGCGTGGCGGCATCGTGGACGTGTTCCCGACCGCCGGCGAGCACGCGGTCCGCGTGGACTTCTTCGGTGACGACGTGGAGTCGATCCGCACGTTCGCCGTCGCCGACCAACGGTCGATCGACCCGATCGGTGAGGTCACGCTCGACCCGGCCCGGGAACTCGTGCTCGACGACGCGCTGCGCGAACGGGCGCGAACGGCCATCCCCAAACTGCCGGAGCTGACCTCCGAGCTGGACCAGCTGGCGGACGGGCAGACCTTCGAGGGAGCGGAGGCGCTGGCCAGCCTGCTCGAACCGGAGCCGGCGCTGCTGGTCGACTTCCTCCCATCGCCGGCGGGGGTCGCGCTGGTCGACCCGATCCTGCTCGAGGAGCGGGCGACCAAGCTGCGCGAGGAAGCGCTCGTCCTGGCCGACACCGCCTGGCGGACCGCGGCGACGGTCGGCACGTCCGGCCCGGCCACCGCGGAGGTCAGCCAGGCCGCCAACGAGATCGCCGGGCCCGAGGCCGCCACCCGGTCCGCGGACGGGTTCGCCGCACCCGGTCAGCTGCTCGCCCGCGCTCCGGAGCAACGCTGGCGGCTGGCGCCGTTCGGTGGCGGGGATGGCACGCGGCTGGCGGCGGACGCCTGGGACTCGTTCCGGGGCGACATCGTCACGCTGTCGCAGAAGGTCGGGGAGCTGCTGCGTGCGGGCGTGCGGGTGGTGATCTCCGTCGACGCCGACGGACCCGCGCGCCGGGTCGGTGACGTGCTGGGCGAACAGGGCGTACCGGCGCGTGTCCGCGACCACCTCGACGTCCAACCGGACGGTGCCCGCGTCGAGGTGGTGGTCAGCACGCTGCGTGCGGGCTTCCGCTCCGAGGACCTGGGCGTCGCCGTGCTGGGGGTCACGGACGTGTTCGGTCCGCGCCGCAAGCGCGCTGGCCGCCGGCTGGGGACCCGGACCGCGGCGGCGGAGACCGCCCTGCAGCTCGAGATGGACGATCCGGTCGTGCACCGCACCCACGGGGTGGGGCGCTACCGCGGGATGATCACGCGCGAGTTCCGGGGGACCGACGGGTCGATGGCCAAGCGCGACTACGTGCTGCTGGAGTACGCCGACGGCGACACGCTGTACGTGCCGTCCGACCAGGTCGACGCGATCAGCCGCTACCAGGGCGGCGAGAAGCCGTCGGTGATGAGCCTCGGCGGTGCGCAGTGGGAGCGGGCCAAGAACCGCGTCCGCAAGGCGGTCCGCGACATCGCCGCGGAACTGATCCGGCTCTACGCCGCGCGGATGCACTCGCCGGGGCACGCGTTCTCCCCAGACGGCAACATGCAGAGCGAACTGGAGGACGCGTTCGCGCACGTGGAGACCAGCGACCAGCTCACCGTCGCCGACGAGGTCAAGCGCGACATGGAAGCGCCGCTGCCGATGGACCGGTTGCTGGCCGGCGACGTCGGGTTCGG
>SKNP01000266.1 GCA_007120485.1 Nitriliruptoraceae bacterium | reverse complement strand
CGAACACCGAGTAGCGCCCTCGTCCACGACGCTTGGCGACGTACAGGGCCTGATCCGCTTCCCGGCGCAACTGCGCGGCGGTGGCGGACGGTTCCGCCGAGACGGCGATCCCGACGCTGGCGCTGTACGACACGGCGCTCCGCAGGTTGGAGGGTCCGGCGGTCGGACGGCCAAGCCTCGCTTCGGTTCGCGACGAGGTCGACGAGGCCTCCTGATCATGCAGGCTCTCCGACCCTCCACTGGGCGGTTCCCGAGCCGCGCCTGAGCGCGAGCGAGCTCCTCGCGGGCCGATCAGGCTGCCACCGGTAGCCTGCCGCGGACCATGTCCACCATGGTTGGAACGCGTTCCACGACGCGCGGAGGTCCACACGGACCTTGGCGCGGAGGCCCGGCCCTCGTGGGGCCTCAGCGCTAACGGTCTGACCCGGGAGAACGCGGCGCCGACAGGGTTGCTCCTGAGCGCTGGGTGGAACGGTGCATGGAACGCGCCTGCAAGCAATCAACCACCCGGAACGCAATCGCCGGAAGTCCTAAGCGCCGGCACAGGTGTTCCGCCAGACCGGATTGCGTTGTCTGAGAGTCGCACCCGTCGCGCCCGCTTGCATTCGCAATCCTGGCTGCGGCCACCTGGCGTGGACGCGTGCCATCTCGTCCAGTTGTCAAGGGTTGGAGCGATCCGATCGAGCACGGCCGCGAGTACGAGACCCGCCGCGGTACACCCCCGTTCAATCATGCAGTCGTTGGCGGCGCTGCTCCAGGACCCGCCGGTACTTGCTGCTTGCTCGCGGCCACCCGGCGGCCAGTTGTCCGGGCACGCTTTCGGTGCGTGACAGCAGTCGGTCGAGGACGCGCTCCGCTGCCGCGGGTCGGACACCGCAGATCTCGGCCGCCTCGGTGAACGTGGCCCGACTGATCGTGGCGACCTTCGACTCACCGCAGATCGGCAAGGCCATTGTGTCGGTGTCGCCGTACGGATGCGTGAACGTCACGTCGTACACCGGCGACGCCTCCAGGCCGGCGCCGCGGTCGAGCACCGACAGGTTCTTGGCGTGCAGGTCACCGTTGCCGATCAGGTAGGACGCAGCTACCTGCTCGAGCAGCCGTAGGGCCGCGACCGTGGGGTTCGAGCACAGGGCAGCCAGTGCGGTGACGACCTCTACGGTGTCGAGTTCGTACTTGTCCGCGGGGTAGCGGCCCGCCGCTTGGCAGCCGTCGAGTTGCCGGAGGCCTGTGACGATCCCATCGTCCGTGGTCTGCCGGTCGAATCGGGTGACGAGCAGCGCGGCCTCGTCGGTGGCGTCAACCACCACCGTGGCCTGGTTGACCTCCAGACGGGCGGCGGCGAGCGCTTGCAGGCACGCCTGTTCGTTCGCGATCAGCCGGGGAAGATCCCGTTGCCCGAACTTCAGTAGGTGGGTGGACAGGGAGGTGTCGCGAACCGGTAGTGACATCCGCTCGGAGACCTTGACCTTGTCCTGAACGCCCGGGACGCCCGACACCGGCGCTCCCCGGAGCTTGGCGAACTCGATCGTATCGAGGTGGTCGATGTCGACCTGCGTGGCGGAGGAACCCTCCGGGCGGGTGCCCGCAGGTACGAACTGGAGGTCGCCGACCAGGTCGTTGCCGATGGCCAGGAGCAGCGCGACCTCGTTGTCTAGCGAGGTCTTGACCTGTTGCCGCAGTGCTTCGAGCCGTCGTCCTTCGGGTAGCAGGTTCGACAGCAGCGGCGGGAGTGACCCCGCCGGCCACGTGGTGGTGCCGACCGGTAGGTGCGGGGCCAGTGCAGGCCCGTCGTAGCTGTCGGCATAGGCGAAGGTGGTCGCGTCGGGTTGCCGGCTGACGTGCCCGACGAGGCGACCGGTCGCGTAGACGTCGGCGGTGCTCATCGCGGAACGACCTGCAGCGTCAGCCCGAGCGCGTCGAGCACTCGAAGAACCTCGCGCAGCCGTACCGTGGGCTTGCCGTGCTCGAGGTCACGGATGAAGCGGTCGGACACGCCCGCAAGGTCGGCCAGCAGCAACTGGTCGACCCCCTGCTGCTTGCGGGCGTCCCGAACCGCCGCGCCGAGATCCTGCACCGTCAAGCTCACCGGGCCCTCCTGTCGGATCGTTCGCTCCGATTATGAGGAAGTGTGCCGGTTGCACCCCCACGACGCAACCATTTTCGGAACGAACAAACCGATTCTGCTCATGCAGGGCCTTCAGTCGGACGAGAGTGGGGAAATCGGAATGAACGCGCCGAGTGCCCTCACGGCGTCGTGGCGCTCGGCGTACTCCTGGTTCCGAGGCAGGAGCGGCCCGCGCTGACTCACGAGGGCGCCGCCGAACCTTCGAACTCTCATGAGCTCGTGGCTCACGCGAGCACGAGCCACTGCTTCGAGCCGGCGCGGGTGACCAGCCCCTCCTTCTTGAGGGTGTTGAGGGTGCCCCGGACGCTGGGCACGTGGACGTCGCGACCATGCTGCTGCAGCACGCCCACGATGTCGGCCGGAGCCATGGGGCCCTGCTGGGCGCGAAGCGCGGCCAGCACCGCTTCCTTCAAGGTCGCCATCTGCTCGAGCGGAGACTCGTCGGCTCCCTGGCGAAGCAGCTGCATCTCGGTCAAGCGTCGGGCGATCCGGATGTTGGCTTCGGCAATGACGGCCTTGTCCTGCTCGTTCTCGGCCTCGAGCCGGGCGATGCGGTCAGCGAGTGGTTCCATCCCGGGAGCATAACGCAATCGGAACGCAAGTTGCAGATTGCGTTCCTACTGGCGCTCGTTCCAGGCTGGTTGCCGCCGGTAGCCTGCCGCCGACCGTGATCACCATGGTTGGAACGCATTCCACTTCGCGCGGAGGTCCACACGGGGCTAGGCGCGGAGGCCCCGCCCTCGTAGCTCAGGTGGATAGAGCGACCGCCTCCTAAGCGGTAGGCCACAGGTTCGAATCCTGTCGAGGGCGCCACCACGACGCCTGGTCGAAGCGTGTGCACCCGCGACCACGACTGCACGGATCCGCACACGCTTGCGGGCATCGCCGCACAGGGGGATCAGCCGAACAGCAGGTCGAGGCCGACGAACGCCAGCAGCCCGACCGCGATCGTCAGCAGGACGTTGCGCGTGGCGACGGCAACCGCGAGCGCGATCACCCCGGCCAACGGCCGAGGTCCGAACAGCACGAGATCACCCTCCGGTCGCAGCAAGGCGGGCGCGACCAGCGCGGCCAGCGCGGCGGCCGGGATCAGCCGGAGCAGCTCCATCACCGGGCCCGGCAACCGCTCGAGCCGGCCGACGGCGAGCAGGAAGCTCCCCCGGATCGCGAACGTGAGCACGCCCGCGGCCACGATCACGGACCACGCGGTCACGGTCAGCCCCATGTGGCCCTCCCGCGTCGCCGCACCACGTAGCCAGCGCCGACCCCGGCGACCGCGCCGATCGGCATGCCGAGGTTCGCAGGCAACGGCTCCCCGGCGACCGCCACAGCGCCACCGACCACGGCCGCGGCCAACGCCGGTCGGTCGGTGACCGTCGGCACCAACAGGCACAGGAACGTCAGTGGGACGGCGAAGCCCAGCGGGACCCCCTCCGGTACCGCGTCGCCGACCACGACCCCGAGCACCGTGGTCACCTGCCAGACACACCAGAGCACCCCGCCCGCGCCGAGGTAGTACCACCATCGCTGGACCGGTGGCCGCCGCACGTCCTGGAACCGGGCGATGCTGAGCGCGTACGCCTGGTCGGTCAGCAGGTACGCGGCCAGCGCCCGGCGACCGACGCGCTCGCTCGTCAGGTAGGTCCCCAGCGATGCGGAGTACATCGCCATCCGCAGGTTGATCACGACCGCGGTCATGACCGCGACCCAGCCGGGTGCACCGACGCCCAGCAGCTCGATCGCAGCCAACTGTGAGGCGCCCGCGAACAGCACCGTGGAGAACCCGACGGCCTCGGGCAGCCCGAGGCCCGCCTCCACCGCCGCGACCCCGGCCACCAGTCCGAACGGCGCCACACCGAGCAGGACCGGCGCGACGTCGACCGCGCCGGCCTTCACGCTCGTGCGCGGCGTCGGCGCGACTGGAGGGGTGGACACGAGCGCAGCCTGTCATCCCGATGGCCCCGACCGCGAGTCGAGGCGGCCATGGCGCCACGAAGGGCTCGGAGCGCAGGCCTCCCGGACGACCCGAACCGGCCCACCTTCCGGGACGTACGTCAGTCGATCCGGGCCGCCCCATCGGCCGCGTCGCACACGTGGACGGTCGCCTCATGGCCGGGGAACCGCTCCCGGTAGCGCTCGGCGACCTCGTCGCCGAGCGCTACCGCCGTCGACGTCGGCGCCAGGACCACGATGGAGCCGCCGAACCCGCCGCCGGTCATCCGTGCTGCGGTCGCCCCCGCATCCGTGCTGAGCTCGACCAACGCATCCAGCTGTGGGACGGACACCTCGAAGTCGTCCCGGAGGCTGGCGTGGCCCTCGGCGAACAGCCGACCGACCTCGGCGAGGTCACCGTTGGCCAACGCCGCTTCGACCGCACGGACGCGGGCGTTCTCCGTGATCACGTGCCGCAGCCGCCGGCTCGGCACGTCGTCGAGGTTCGCCAGCAGCTCGGTCAGCTCGCTCGGGTCGACGTCCGCTGGGCGGCGCCCCGACAGCACCGGCAGCGCAGCCGCCAGCTCCTCGGTCCGGCGGCCGTACCCCGCGGTCTCCAGCTGCCGCCGTACCCCGCTGTCGAGCAGGAGCAGCGAGTGGTCCACCGGCAGCGGCACCAGCCGGTGCTCCAGGGTCCCGCAGTCGAGCAGGACCGCGTGATCGCGCCGGCCCAGGATCGACGCAGCTTGATCCATGATCCCCGACGGCACCCCGACGGCACGACGCTCCGCCCGTCGACACAGCGCCGCCAGCTCCAGTGGCGCGACCTGCAGCTCGGCGAGGTCGGCCAACGCCATCGCCAGCACCACCTCCAGCGCCGCCGAGGACGACAGACCCGCACCCTGCGGCAGATCGGAGCTCAGTTCGCCCACGAGCCCCACCGGTGCGCGGCCGATCTCCGCCAGTTCCGCCGCGACCGCCGCGACGAACCGGCCCCAGCCCTCCCCCGGTTCGGAGCCGTCCGCGGCGACGTCCACCTCGCCGTCGGCCTGCGCCGAGCGCAGCCGGACCCGATCGCCACCCGGCATCGCCCGCAGAGTCACGGCCCGGTCGATCGCGGCGGGCAGCACCAACCCGTCGGTGTGGTCGGTGTGCTCACCCAACAGGTTCGCCCGACCCGGCGCGCGGTAGCTCGGCACAGCTGGCCTCCTTGCGATGACCCTACTACCGTAAGTAACTCGAAGGTTAGGGCAGGTAAGCGAAAGGTCGTCGGTCGGCCGCGTTCGACCGCGGCCCCACCCGACCGGCGAACCATCCGGCAGCTACGGCGACCACCCACGGGCGGCCAGCGGAAGGGCCGAGGTGCGCATCCTCGTCACCGGCGGTGCCGGTTTCATCGGTGCCACCACGGCGGCAGCCCTGCTCGATGCAGGTCACGAGGTGGTGGTCCTCGACGACCTCTCGCGAGGGCACCGCGACGCGGTCCCCGCCGGGGCGAGGTTCGTCGAAGCGGACGTGACCGACGCAACCGCCATCGCCCCGGTCGTCGCCGACGATGGGTTCGACGCCTGCGTGCACTTCGCGGCGCTCATCGAAGCGGGCGAGTCGATGCAGCACCCCGAAGCCTTCTTCCGGGTCAACACCGGCGGCTCGGCCACCCTGCTGAGCGTCCTCCTCGAGCACCGGGTCCCGCGGTTCGTGCTGTCCTCGACCGCCGCGGTCTACGGCGAGCCCCGACGGATCCCCATCGACGAGGACGACCCGACGGACCCCACGAACGCCTACGGCGAATCCAAGCTGCTGGTCGAACGGATGCTGGCCTGGCACCACCGGATCCACGGCCTCAAGGTCGCGTCCCTGCGCTACTTCAACGCCGCGGGCGCGACCCCTGGTCGCCCCGAACGGCACGCCCCCGAGTCCCACCTGATCCCGCTCGTGCTCCAGGTCGCTGCTGGCACCCGCCCGTCGATCGCGGTGTTCGGGACCGACTACCCCACGCCCGATGGCACCGCCGTCCGCGACTACGTCCACGTCGCCGACCTCGCCGACGCGCACGTCCGGGCGGTCGAACGGGTGGACCAACACGGGCAGCTGACCTGCAACCTCGGCAGCGGCACCGGGTTCAGCGTCCAGGAGGTGATGGCGGCCGCACGACGGGTCACCGGCCACCCGATCCCGGCGAGCGCATCGCCTCGCCGCGATGGCGATCCCGCCAGCCTCGTCGCCTCCTCCGAACGTGCCGGACAGCTCCTGGACTGGCAGCCGCAGCGCAGCGACCTCGACCGGCTGGTCGCCGACGCCTGGACGTATGCGTCTGCCTCCGATCCCACCGATGCAGCGGAACGCCCGTGAGCGACGACCCCCCACTGCCCGCCCGTGTCCGACGCGACCGGATGCTCGAGCTGCTGCGAGAGCGCGACTTCCTCCGGGTCAGCGACCTCGCGGTCCGGTTCGAGGTGTCCGAGGTGACCGTCCGCGGCGATCTCGACGCCCTCGAGCGCCGCTCACAGCTGCGACGTGTCCGCGGCGGCGCGGTCCCCCGTTCCACCGCGCCGATCGAGCGACCCTTCGAGGAGGCGGAGGTGGCCGCCTCCTCCCAGAAGCACGCGATCGGTCGGGTCGCCGCGGCGATGGTGACCGACGGGGACTCGCTCGTGCTGGACGTCGGGACCACCACGACCGCCGTCGCACACGCGCTCGCCCGACGCGACGACCTCACCGACGTCACCGTGTTCACCAGTTCGCTGACGATCGCCCTCGCGCTGGAGGCCGCCGCCCCCAGGCTGACCGTCGTCGTCACCGGCGGGACCCTGCGACCCAAGCAGCATTCGTTGGTCGAGCCGCTCGCCAACCTGGTCTTGCGCTCGATCCACGTCGGAACGGCCTTCCTCGGCTGCAACGGTGTCGACGCGGAGCGGGGCGTCACCAACGTCAACCTGCCCGAGACCGAGATCAAGAAGCTGCTCATCGGCGCGTCGGAGAACCGGGTGGTCTGTGTCGACAGCACCAAGCTCGGTCAGGTCGCGCTCGCCCACGTCTGCGACCTCGACGACGTCGACCTGCTGATCACCGACGACGGCGCCGATCCCCAGCTCGTCGCGACGTTGCGCGAGACCGGTCTGGAGGTGACGCTCGCACCTGTCGAGCCGTGACCGGTGAGCGGCACCCGCCGAACCGTGACCGGTGAGCGGCACCCGCCGAACCGTGACCGGTGACCGTCACTCGACCTCGGGCAGCTCGACCTTGGCGAACAGCGGTGACGGGGCGCCCAGCTCGGTCCCCGGCGCCACCTCCGCACGCTGCCAGCCGCGCCCGTCGAGCTGGCCATCACCACCGAGCCACTGATCGAGCGTGGCCGCGGAGGCCGGCACGAACGGCGCGAACGCGACGTTGATCCCGGCGATCGCCTGCAGCGCGACGAACAGCGTCGTCGCGGTGCGCTCGCGGTCCTCCTTGGCGGTCTTCCACGGCTCGAGCGCGTTGAGGTAGGCGTTGGTCTCCTGGGCCGCCGTCAGCGCCTCGCGCAACGCCCGACGCAGCTCCACCTGCTCGATGAGCTCCGCCTCGCGCACCAACGCATCGTCGACCATCGTCAGCAGCGCCCGGTCTCGCCCCTCGAGCTCACCCGGTGCGGGCACCGCTCTGTCGAAGTTCTTGCGGGTCATGGACAGCACCCGGTTGACGAGGTTGCCCCAGGCCGCGGCGAGCTCGTCGTTGACCTTGCGGACCAACTCGTCCTCGGTGAGGTCGGTGTCGGCGTACTCCGGCAGGATCGTCGCCAGTGCGTACCGCAGCTCGTCGGCCCCGAAGATCTCCAGGTAGTCCAGCAGCGACGTGCCCACGTTGTGGGTCTTGGACGCCTTGGCGCCCTTGAAGGTGACGTACTGGTTGGCCGGCACGTTGGTCGGCAGGTTCAACGGCGTCTCGGCCCCGTCGGAGTAGCCGAGCAGGTAGGCGGGCCAGAACACCGCGTGGAACGGGACGTTGTCCTTGCCGATGAAGTAGTAGCTCTCCGCGTGAGGGTCCTCCCACCACGCCTTCCAGGCATCCGGGTCGCCTTGCTGCTGCGCCCACTCCTTGGACGCGGACAGGTAACCGATCACCGCCTCGAACCAGACGTAGATCCGCTTCTCCGACTCCTCGGTGGAGATATCGAGCTCGGGCGGGATCGGCACCCCCCAGGCCAGATCTCGGGTGATCGCGCGATCGAGTAGACCCTCGCCGACGAACCCTTTGGCCCAGTTGATGACGTGGCTGCGCCAGCCCTCGCGACCCTCCAACCAGGTGAGCAGGGCGTCGCGCAGCTTCGGCAGCAAGATGAAGTAGTGCTCGGTCTCCCGCGGAACGGGGACCGCACCGGTCAGCTTCGACCGTGGCTCGATCAGGTCGATCGGGTCCAGGGTCCGCCCGCAGTCCTCGCACTGGTCACCGCGTGCCTCGGTGTACCCGCAGGTGGGGCAGGTGCCGTTGACGTAGCGGTCCGGCAGGAACCGCTCCGCCTGCGGGTCGTAGAACTGCTCGGTGGTCCGGGTATCGATGTAGCCGTTGGCGTGCAGGGTCCGGAACAGATCCCAGGTCACCTCGCGATGGTTGTCGGTCATCGTGGTGGTGAACAGGTCGAAGGAGATCCCCAACCGCTCCCACTGCTCGTGGAAGCGGGGGTTGTACCGCTCGACGATCTCCGCCGGCGTCACGCCGTCCTGGTCCGCCTTGACCGTGATCGGGGTGCCGTGCGCGTCGGTGCCGGACACCATCAGCACCCGGTTGCCCGCGATGCGGTGGAAGCGGGCGAAGACGTCCGCGGGCAGGTAGGCGCCGGCGATGTGGCCGAGGTGCGACAGGCCGTTGGCGTACGGCCACGCGACGGCGACCAGGACGTGGCGGTCGTTCGAGGATGCGCTCATGGTGCGAGCCT
>SKNP01000387.1 GCA_007120485.1 Nitriliruptoraceae bacterium | reverse complement strand
GGAGGCGCGACCTTCGCCGACCTCGACGCCGCCACCCAGCAACACGGTCTGGCCACTCCGGGGGGTGTCGTGTCCAAGACCGGTGTCGGTGGGCTGACGTTGAGCGGGGGGATCGGCTGGCTGCGACGCAAGCACGGCCTGACCTGCGACAACCTCGTGGCCGCCACGCTGGTCGCCGCCGACGGCACGATCCACCAGGTCGACGAGGCGCGCGATCCCGACCTGCTGTGGGGCCTGCGCGGTGGTGGGGGCAACTTCGGTGTCGTCACCGAGCTGACCTACCAGCTGCATCCGGTCGGTCCGGAGGTGTTCGCCGCCATCGTCATCCATCCCGCCGATCGAGCGGAGGAGGCCCTCCGCGCCTACCGGGGCTGGACCGACGACCTGCCCGACGAGGTGTCGTCGATCGTGGAGTGTGGCAGCGTCCCCGCGGTGGAGGGCGTCCCACACGAGCAGTGGGGCGAGCCCTGCCTGATCGTGGCGGCCTGCGCGGCTACCGACCTCGCGCGCGGCGAGGAGCTCGTGCAGCCGCTGCGGAACCTCGAAGATCCGATCGCTGATCTGAGCGGGCCCGTGCCCTACGTGGAGATCCAGCAGCTGTTCGACGCCGACTACCCCGACGGGATGCGCTACTACTGGCGCTCGCTGCACTTCCCCGGGTTGTCCGACGAGGTGATCGAGCGCACGGTGGAGTGGCTGCACTCGCGCCCCTCGCCGCTGACCACCCTCGATCTCTGGCACCTCGGTGGTGCGATGTCCCGCGTCGCTCCCGAGGCGACCGCCTACGGCGACCGCAGCGCGCCGTTCCTGCTGGGGATCGAGGCCAACTGGACCGATCCCGCCGACGATGACGCCAACATCGACTGGACCCGAGCCTGCGTCGAGGCCTTCGAACCGCTGTCCACCGGCCGCGAGTACCTCAACTTCCCCGGTTTGCTCGAGGACGGCGACCGGACGTTGCGCGCTGCCCACGGCGAGGCCAATCACGCCCGGCTGCGCGAGCTGAAGCGCCGCATGGACCCGGAGAACCGCTTCCGTCTGCACCAGAACATCCCGCCAGCGTGACCTCCAGCGGTCCTGCCGCCGCATGGACGTGGGCCGTGACGGCCTTGGTTCGGTTCGGACGGGGCGGTCGGGGGTGGTACCCGTGGACGTCTACGATCGACGCCGAGCCTCCCTCGCCGCCACCATCCCTGGGCTCGCCGTCGATCCACTGCCCCCCGATCGGGACATTCGACCGCTCCGCCGTGCGTGTCAGGTGCCCACGTAGGCCGCGAGGTGGTCACCCGTGAGGGTGGACGGTTCGGCGACGAGCTCCGCCGGGGTGCCTTCGAAGACGACACGGCCACCGTCGTGTCCCGCACCCGGGCCGAGGTCGATGATCCAGTCGGCGTGGGCCATGACGGCCTGGTGGTGCTCGATGACGATCACCGACGTGCCGGCGTCGACCAACCGGTCGAGCAGGGCGAGCAACTGTTCGACGTCCGCGGGGTGCAGGCCGGTGGTGGGCTCGTCGAGCACGTAGATGCCGCCATCGGTCGCCATGTGGGTGGCGAGCTTGAGCCGCTGGCGTTCACCGCCGGACAGCGAGGTCAGCGGTTGGCCGAGTCGGAGGTAGCCGAGCCCGACGTCCTCCATCCGGACCAGGAGTCGGTGGGCCGCCGGGAGCCGCGCCTCACCGTCGGCGAAGAACGCGGCGGCGTCGGCAACCGACAGCTCAAGCACCTCGGCGATGTTCCGGCCGCCGAAGGTGAGGTCGAGCACCGATGCCTCGAACCGCCGGCCCTCGCACTCCTCGCACGTGGACGCGATGGTCTCCATGAAGCCGAGTTCGGTGAACACAACCCCGACGCCGTTGCAGGTGGGGCAAGCACCGTCGGAGTTGGCGCTGAACAGGCCCGGTTTGGCCCCGTTGGCTCTCGCGAAGGCCTTGCGGACCGGTTCGAGCAGCTTGGTGTAGGTGGCCGGGTTGCTGCGTCGGGAGCCACGGATCGCGCTCTGGTCGACCACGACCACGTCCGCGTCGACGGGCATCGCCCCCTCGATCAGGGAGCTCTTGCCCGACCCGGCGACCCCCGTCACCACGCACAGCACCCCCAACGGGACGTCGACGTCGACGTCCTGGAGGTTGTGCGTGCTCGCGCCGCGGATCTCCACGGCGCCGGTGGGCGTCCGGACCGCGTCCTTGAGGGTCGCCCGGTCGTCGAGGTGGCGACCGGTGAGGGTGTCGCTGTCCCGCAACGCCTCCACCGTGCCTTCGAAGCAGACGGTCCCGCCCTGCGTGCCGGCTCCCGGGCCGAGGTCGACGACGTGGTCGGCGACCCCGATCGTCTCCGGCTCGTGCTCGACGACCAGGACGGTGTTGCCCCTGTCCCGCAGCCGCAGCAGCAGGTCGTTCATCCGTTGCACGTCATGGGGGTGCATACCGATCGTGGGCTCGTCGAAGACGTAGGTGACGTCGGTCAACGCGGAGCCGAGGTGACGTACCAGCTTGGTGCGCTGCGCCTCACCGCCCGACAGCGTCCCGGAGGAACGGTCCAGCGACAGGTAGCCCAGCCCGATCTCCACGAACGAGTCGAGCAGGTGCTGCAACCCCGTGAGCAGCGGTGCGACGGAGCGCTCGTCGAGACCGCGGAGCCAGTCGGCGACGTCGCTGATCTGCATCGCGCAGGCGTCAGCGATGCTCTTGCCGTCGATCTTCGACGACCGGGCCGCTTCGCTGAGCCGGGTCCCGTCGCAGTCGGGGCAGGTCGTGAACACCACCGCACGATCCACGAACGCCCGGATGTGGGGCTGCATGGCGTCGCGATCCTTGGACAGGATCGAGGTCCGGATCTGTGGTACCAGCCCCTGGAAGGTCATGTTCGTGCCACCGATCTTGACCTTGGTCGGTTCGCGGTACAGCAGGTCGTGGCGCTCGGTGTCGGTGTAGTCCCGGATCGGTTTGTCGGGGTCGAAGAAGCCTGATTCGGTGTAGAAGCGCACCGACCAGCCACCCGCCTTGTAACCCGGCACGGTGATCGCCCCGTCGTTCAGCGATCTCGACGCGTCGTACAGCGCCGTGGCATCGATGTCGTTGATCGATCCGCGTCCCTCGCAGGTCGGGCACATCCCGCCGGTGCGGGAGAAGGTCGCCTTCTCGGCCTTGCCGTCGCCCTTCTTGATCATCCCGGAGGCTTCGACCGAGGCGGTGTTGAACGCGAACGCGCTCGGCGGGCCGACGTACGGTCGACCGATCCGGCTGTAGAGGATGCGCAGCATCGCGTTCGCGTCGGTCACGGTCCCGACCGTGGAGCGGGGAGCTGCGCCCAGCCGTTCCTGGTCGACGATGATCGCGGTCGTCAAGCCCTCCAGCACGTCGACCTCGGGACGGGCCATCGAGGGCATGAAGCCCTGCACGAACGCGCTGTAGGTCTCGTTGATCAGCCGTTGCGACTCCGCGGCGATCGTGGAGAACACCAGCGAGCTCTTCCCCGACCCCGAGACCCCGGTGAAGACGGTCAACCGGCGCTTCGGCAGCTCGACCGAGATGTCCTGGAGGTTGTGCTCGCCCGCTCCCTCGACCCGGATCAGGTCGTGTCGGTCGGCAGCGTGCTGCACCCGCGGCGGTGCATCCGCCTCCGGGTTTCCGCTCATCGAGGTTCCGTCCGTGTGTTCGGCCTGGCCATCCGCCTGCAGCCGGGCGACCGGGGGGACGTCGCCGACGTCGCCATCCAGGTCGGTCTCGAAAGCGGTTCGGTCATCTCACCGCCGGTGACCTGCGGAGCCTGCCACCCTCCGACGGTCTTGCCCAGCTGGCCGTCGGACGCGACGTGGCCACCTCCGGTCGGTGCGTGCCCGGTTCGGCAGCATCCTGCCAGCGGTCGTCGTGCACAACGTGTTGCACGTGGCCATCCACGTGGTGGGGTGGCGCTGGCCCGCGCCTCGGCGTCCCAGCGGCGGCCCACGCTGCGTCGGCCTCGAATACGATCGCCGGTATGCGCTGGTGGGTGCTGGGGTCGGTCGAGTTCGCGGCGCATGGCCGTCGGAAGACGCTCGGGAGCGGTCGGCGTCGGGCGATCCTCGCTGCGCTGCTCGCCGCTCGCGGCGGGACGGTTCCCCAGGAACTGCTCATCGAGACCGTGTGGGGGTGCGACCCGCCGCCGAGCGCCCGCAAGTCGCTCCAGAGCCACGTGGCACGCCTGCGGGGAGAGCTCACCGCGGACGCGTCCACCGATGAGCCCCTCGTGGTGACCGCTCCAGGCGGCTACCGCTTGCCGCTGCGGGACCACCACCTCGACGCGGCGCGGTTCGAGGACCTCGTGAGCCAAGCCGGGGAGCGGGTCAACTCCAGACCGGACGAAGCGGTCGCGCTGCTCGAGCAGGCGGAAGCCCTCTGGCGCGGGGCGGCGTTCGGGGAGCTCGCAGACCGCGCCGGCGTGCGGTTCGAGGCCACCCGGTTGGACAGCCTCAGGCAGTCCGCGGCCAGTCAGCGCATCGACGCGCTTCTGTCGCTCGGACGGCACGACGAGGTCATCGGTGAGCTCGAAGCCCACCTGGCGACCGACCCGCTCGCGGAACGGGCGTGCGCACAGCTCATGCTCGCGCTCTATCGAGACGCGCGGCAGGCCGAGGCACTCCGGGTGTTCCGTCGCATCCGCGAGCGGCTCCGTGACGAGCTCGGTGTCGACCCGTCCCCGGCGGTGGCGACGCTCTACCAGGACATGCTGCGTCAGGACGGGGCCCTGGCACTGCCGGCACACGATCAGGTCGGCCCATCGGCCGATCCCGGGTCCGTGCGGCCAGACCGGCCGGAATCAGGTGACCGGCTGCTGGGACGCGACGAGGACGCGCACGAGGTGGCCCGCCTGTTGCTCGAAGCGCCGCTGGTGACGCTGACCGGACCCGGAGGGGTCGGCAAGACGCGCCTGGCGGAGGCCCTCGCCTCGGACCTCGCCGATCGGTTCGAGGACGGCGTGGTGACGGTGCGGCTCGCGTCGGTGCGCGATCCCGGCGGTGTCGCCGTCGCGGTGCTCGATGCCCTCGGTGCTCCGCAACCCTCACGTCGTCCTCCCGGCGACGCGGTCACCGCCGCCGTCGGCGATCGCCACCTGCTGTTGGTCCTCGACGATGGTGAGCACCTGCTCGAACCGGTGTCGACCCTGGTGGCCTCGGTGGTCCGCCGGTGCACCCGGGCACAGGTGCTGGTGACGTCCCGGGAGCCGCTGCGTCTGCCGGGCGAGCGGGTCCGTCTGGTCCCTCCGCTGATGGTCCCGCCGGCTGACGCCAGCGCCGCACAGGTCGCGGCGTCGCCGGCGGGTGCCCTGTTCTGCGCCCGGGCCAGCGCTGCGGAGCCCCGCTTCGAGCTCTCCGAGGACGAGGCGCCGACCATCGCGGCGTTGTGCCGGCGCCTGGACGGGATGCCGCTGGCGCTCGAGCTGGCGGCGGCCCGGCTCCGCACGATGACGGCAACCGACCTGCTCGACCGGCTCTCCGACCGCTTCGGGCTGCTGACGGGTGGACCGCCGACCGACGGTGGGCGTCACCGAACCCTGCAGGCCGTCGTGGACTGGTCCCACTCGTTGCTCGACGGTCCCGAGGCGATGTTGTACCAGCGACTGTCGGTCTTCGCGGGTCGGTTCTCGCTGGCCTCGGCCGAGCAGCTGTGCTCGGACGTCGAGCTGCCCACCGCCGACGTCGCTGGGGTCCTCTCGGAGCTCGTGGACAAGTCGATCGTGACCGTCGACCGTCCGGACGGCACCCTGCGCTACCGACTGCTCGACACGCTGCGCGACGACGGTTCCGCACGTCTCGAAGCGTCGGGCGAAGCCGATCGTTGGCGTCGGGCGCACGTCGCCCATCACCTGGCGTTGGCCGAGCGGCTCGGCCCGCGGATGCGCGGCCCGGACGAACCGAGCGCTGCCGCCGAGATCGCCGAGGTCGCCGACGACCTCCGGATGGCACACGAGCGATCGCTCACCGCGGGTGACCTCGACGGTGCCCTGCGGATGCCAGCCGCGCTCTGCGACTACATCATCCTGCGTCTGCGCGACGAGATGATCACGCTGACCGAACGGGCGCTGCAACTGCCGGGGGTGGCCGAGCATCCGGCCTACCCCGGCGCGTTGGCCACCGCAGCGGTCGTCGCGCATCTGCGTGCTGACTTCGGACGCGCCCGGGAGCGTGCCAACACGGTGCTGGCCCATGGTGGCCGCGACGCGTTGGCGAGCGTCCGGGCACTCACGGCCTTGCGCGTGTCCGCGATGTTCGAAGGGCGGTTCCAGGACGTCCTGGACCTCGATGACGCGGCGGCTGAGGTCACCGACGCGTTGGACGACGACTACTACCGCACCTATCTGGGTATCCAGGGGGTGCTGTCCCGCCTGTACGGCGGTGACGGTCCAGCCGCACTCGAGCAGGCGACGGCCCTGGAGGCGACGGCGGAAGCGTCGGGTAGCCCCAGCATGCAGGCTTGGGCGACCTACTGCCACGGTGAGGCGCTCCTGGACACCGATCCCGCGCGGGCACGGTCCCGCCTCGAACGCTCCCTGGCGCTGGCTCGCCGCGCCGGCAGCTACCTCCCGCACGGAGCGGCGCTGGTCTCGCTCGGGTCCTTGCACGGCCGGCTCGGTGAGCACGACCAGGCGCTGCGGTCGTTCGGCGACGCCATCCGACACTGGCAGCCGCTCGGCAACGACCGGCACCTGCTCACGACGCTGCGCAACCTGTTGGACCTGCTGGTCCGGGTCGGTGCCGACGAACCTGCAGCGCGGCTGTACGGCGCGGTCACGCCACCGTCATCGGCCCGGTTCGGTACGGAGGCGCGCCGACTCGACGCCAACTGGGACCAGCTGTGTCGGCGGTTGGGGTTCGCGACCGCCCAGGATCTGGCCGGAGCTGGACGCAGCCTCACGGTCGACGCCGCCGCGGCGGAGGCCCTGCGGACGCTCGCGGACCTGCTCGACTGAGGGTCGTGCCATCCGCGGGGAGGCCCTGCGGCCGCTCGCGGACCTGCTCGACGGAGGCCGTGCCATCCGGGAGCCTGCTGGGGGTCGGTCCCCGATCGCAGCCTGGCCACAGCCTCGCCACAGCCGCTCCTCGACACCGTCGTCGCCGTCATGACGACGACCAGGGAGCAACGCTGATGAACCCCGACCGGATCCACCGCGCCGTGTCACCCGACGGGACCGAGATCGCCGGCCCCGTCACCGGTGACGGGCCGCCGTTGGTGCTCGCCCACGGCGGTCTGGACGACGGCACGATCTCCTGGGAGACGATGCTGCCACGGCTCCGCGAGCACTACACGTGCTTCGTGCCCAGCATGCGGGGGCGTGGGCTGTCCGCCGATGACCCTGATCAGCGACCCGAACGCCACGCGGAGGACCTCGCCGCCTTCATCGACCGGATCGGGGAGCCGGCGGCCGTGCTGGGCTACTCGACGGGCGGCTACTACGCCCTCGGAGCCACCCGGCGTGGCGCCGACGTCCGCGCCCTCGCGCTGTTCGAAGCCCCGGTGTTCGCCTGCTTCGAGGGTGACGCCGAGGATCTGGAACGGTTCCGGGACGGCGTCGCTGGCATGGCTGAGGCGGCCGACCGAGGCGATCTGACCGACGCCGCCCGCCGGTTCATGCACGGCGTGTCCAACGACGACGAGATGGCGGTGATGGAGCCGAGCGGCGTCTTCGAGCGGTACGGGCGCTTCGTCCCGCACCTGCTTCGGGTCCTGGAACAGGCCGACGACACCGAGGTGGTGGACGTCAACGAGCCGTCTCAGCTGGCACACGTCACGGTGCCGACGCTGTTGCTGTACGGGACCCGGACCACCACCGGTCACCACGAGTCCACCCGGCTGCTGGCCGAGCGCCTGCCCAACGCCCGCCTGCACGAGATCCCCGACGTCGGCCACGGCGCACCGGTGCTCGCCCCCGACGCGGTGACCGACGCCCTCCGTTCGTTCCTCGATGCCGTGCTGGCCGACGGCCGCCGCCCGGTCGGCCGGGCGGCCACGTAGGGCCACGGGGTCCCGCCGCTAGGTGGACGCCACCCGGCCGGCCAGTTCGCGGATCCGGTCCGGGCCGGTGCCGCAGCAGCCCCCGATCAGGCGTGCACCGGCGTCGATCCAGTCGCGCGGGTCCCCCGACACCTCGATGTCGTCGCCGTGGGGTCCTGCCTCACCTGATGACGGGTCCGGGTCGACCCATGCGCGCGCCTCCGCGTCCCAGCGGCGGCCGACGTTCGGTTTGGCGATCAGCGGGCGGTCAGTGACCTTGAGCGCGCGCAGCGCGGGCAGGACCAGCTCCGGGGGGCAGCAGTTCACCCCGATCGCGACGACCTCGTCCAGGTCGAGCAACGGCGCGAACGCCGCGGCCAACGGTTGGCCCTCCGCCGTGGTGGTGCCATCCGGGCCGAGCGTCACCGACGCGTACACCGGAACGCCGGCACCGGCCAGCACCGATGCGAGGGCCGCGAGCTCATCGGCGGACGGGACCGTCTCGACCGCGAGGACGTCCGCGCCGGCGTCGACCAGCGCGGCGACACGTGGGGCGTGGAAGCGGGTGAGGTCCTGGCGGGAGACGCCGTAGCCGCCGCGGTACTCGCGGCCGTCGGCGAGTACCGCGCCGTAGGGGCCGACCGATGCGGCGACCAGCGGACGGGCACCGTCCCGGGTCGAGCCGCCGTCGGCGACGAACGCCTCGACCGCCTCGCGCGCCACCGTCACCGAGCGGCCCAGGAGCGCGTCCGCCTCGTCGGGGTCGCGACCGACCGCCTCCAGCGAGGTGGCGGCGAGTTGGTAGCTGGCGGTGGTGACCACCTCGGCTCCCGCCGCAAGGAACCGTTGGTGCACGGCCCGGACGGCGGCTGGCTCGTCCATCAGCAGGCGGGCGGACCACAGGGCATCGGCCAGGATGTGTCCGTCGGCCTCGAGCTCGGTCGCCGTGCCGCCGTCGAGCAGGACCGTCCCGGCCCGATCGGGCCGGGCGAGTCGCGTGGACAGGTCGAGGGG
>SKNP01000146.1 GCA_007120485.1 Nitriliruptoraceae bacterium | reverse complement strand
GGAGAACGATGAGCACGGACACCGTCAGCTCGGACCTGTACCGCGACGAGTACCAGCCTTCGTTCGTGGAGAAGTGGGATGAACTGATCAACTGGGAAGGCCGCGCCGAGGGCGAGGGTGGGTTCTACGAGAACCTGCTCCGGGACGCCGGTTGCGAGCGCGTCCTGGACGCCGCGACGGGGACCGGCTACCACGCCGTGCAGTTGAAGAAGGCCGGGTTCGACGTCCTGGCGGCCGACGGTGCGCCGGAGATGGTCGCCAAGACCGACGAGAACGCCTCACAACTCGGTCTCGACCTGCCGGTGCAGCAGGCCGATTGGCGCACGCTCAGTGATGACGTCGATGGCAAGTTCGACGCGCTGCTGTGCTTGGGGAACGCGTTCAGCCATCTGTTCAGTGAAGATGAGCGCACGTCGGTCCTCGAGGAGTTCCGGAAGGTGCTCAATCCGGATGGTCTGGTCGTGATCGACCAGCGCAACTACGACTCGATCCTCGACCGTGGTTTCAGCACCAAGCACCAGTACTACTACACGGGGAAGGGCGTGGATGCCAGCCCGGAAGCCATCACCGACGAGTACGTCCGGTTCCGTTACACCTTCCCCGATGGAGCGAGCCACCACCTGACCCTTTACCCGCTCCGCCAGGATTACCTCGAGGGCCTTTTGAAGCAGTCGGGCTTCGACGACATCCGTCAGTTCGGTGACTTCGAGGCAACGTTCGACCGGCATGACCCCGACTTCGTCATCCAGGTCGGCAAGGCGTAGACCGCCCCGTCCCGGCATCGACGCACGCGCAGCCGGCGTCCGGCGGCGCGTCAGACGCTTCCGAGGAGGCGAGCAACCATCAGTACCAACACGGCAACCAGTACCGCGATCGCCGAGGTCGTCGAGCAGACCCAGAACTACTACGACGGTCCAGCCGACGAGATCTACCGTCGACTGTGGCGTGACAACGTCCATATGGGGACGTGGCAGCGCTCCGACGACACCATCGATGTCGCCATGGAGCGGACGAACCACATCATGGCGGAGCGCGCTGGCGTCGGTGAGGGCTCTCAGGTCCTCGACGTCGGCAGCGGCTACGGCGCGAGCGCTCGTTTCCTGGCGGAGCGGTACGGCTGCCGGGTGACGGGCGTGAACATCAGCCCGCGCGAGAACGAGTTGGCGGTCGAACGCAACGAGTCCGCCGACCTCGACGACCGTGTCGAGATCCGCTACGGCGACTTCCACGAGCTGCCGTTCGACGATGGAAGCTTCGACGTCGTCTGGACCCAGGAGTCGTTGCTGCATGCGGCGGACAAGGTCCAGGTGATCGACGAGTGCTTCCGGGTGCTGCAGCCGGGTGGTCGTTTCGTGCTCTCCGACCTGCTGGTCCGGTCGTCCCTTCCGGATGCGGAACGGCAGGCCATCTACCAGCGCGTCCGTAGCCCTGGCATGTGGGACCTCGACGAGTACGTCGACGCCGCCAAGGACGTCGGTTTCGAGGTCGAAGCGACCGAGGACTGGCCCGAGAACGTGGCACCGACCTACCAGAGCGTGCTCGACCAGCTACTCGAGCAGCGGGAGGTGCTCGAGGGCCCGGTCCCGAAGGAGCAGCTCGAGTCGACCATCGGCGCCCTGCAGCTGTGGGTGGATTCGGCCAAGGCCGGGAAGATCAGCCACGGCTTCATCGTCGCGCGCCGCCCCGCCAGCTGAAACGGGCCTGCCGGGAGCCGTCGCCGCCCGTCGACGCGCCACGCGTTCATCGGTTCCCAGCGCATCACGCTGCTGAGCTTCACGAAGGCCCGTCGAGGGCCGGAGAGGAACGACCTATGACCATGACCGAGCATCCGCTGACCGACACCCCGACGAGCGAGGACTACCGCGTGGCCGACATCGGCCTCGCCTCGTGGGGGCGCGCGGAGATCGAGATCGCTGAGACCGAGATGCCGGGCCTCATGGCGTTGCGCGAGCGCTACGCCAGCGAGCAGCCGTTGGCCGGCGCCCGGATCGCGGGCTGTCTCCACATGACGATCCAGACGGCGGTCCTCATCGAGACCCTGGAGGCTCTCGGCGCGGAGGTCCGTTGGTCCTCCTGCAACATCTTCTCCACGCAGGATCACGCCGCTGCCGCGGTCGCGGCAGAGGGCACCCCGGTCTTCGCCTGGAAGGGCGAGAACGAGGAGGAGTACGAGTGGTGCATCGAGCAGACGCTGGACTTCGGTGACGGCAAGGGCCCGAACCTGCTGCTCGACGACGGCGGTGACCTCACCGCGATCGTGCACGACAAGTACCCGCAGCTGCTGAACGACATCCTCGGTGTCTCGGAGGAGACCACCACCGGGGTCATGGCGCTCTACCAGCGCGAGGCGGCGGACACCCTGGGCACTCCGGCGATCAACGTCAACGACTCGGTGACCAAGTCCAAGTTCGACAACCTCTACGGCTGCCGGGAGTCGTTGGTCGACGGCATCAAGCGCGCCACCGACTCGATGATCGCCGGCAAGACCGCGGTCGTTGCCGGGTACGGCGACGTCGGGAAGGGCTCCGCGCAGGCACTCGTCGGTCTCGGCGCACAGGTCTGGGTGACCGAGGTCGACCCCATCTGCGCCCTGCAGGCGCTCATGGAGGGCTTCCGAGTCGTGACCATGGAAGAGGCAGCGCCGCTCGCCGACATCTTCGTGACCGCGACCGGTTGCGATGACGTGATCACCCACGACCACGTCATGCAGATGAAGGACCACGCGATCGTCTGCAACATCGGCCACTTCGACACCGAGATCCAGACGAGCCAGCTCCGCGAGTACGAGTGGGAGACGATCAAGCCGCAGGTCGATCGGATCCACCTGCCCAACGGCAAGCGAGTCATCCTGCTCGCCGAGGGGCGACTGGTGAACCTCGGCTGCGCGACCGGACACCCGTCGTTCGTGATGAGCATGTCGTTCAGCAACCAGGTGCTCGCCCAGATCGAGCTCATGCGTAACCGCGAGCAGTACGACCGCAAGGTCTACGTGCTCCCCAAGCACCTCGATGAGGAGGTCGCCCGGTTGCACCTCGACAAGCTCGGTGCACCGCTCACGGAGCTCACGGCACACCAGGCCGAGTACCTCGGTGTGCCCCAGACGGGTCCCTTCAAGCGGGAGGACTACCGCTACTAGCTCGACCCTGTCCGCCCCTGCGTCGATGCGGGGGCCCGTCCGGGCCCCCGCGTCAGAACATCCCTGAGAGGGAGAGGTCCCTTGCGCATCGCCGTATCCGGTTCGATCGCCAACGACTACCTCATGCGATTCCCCGGCCGTTTCGAGGAGCAACTGGTCTCGGAACAGCTCGATCGGGTCTCGCTGAGTTTCCTCGTCGACGCCTTGGAGGTCCGCCGTGGCGGCGTGGCCGCCAACATCTGCTTCGGCATGGGTCAGCTGGGCTTGCGTCCGCAGCTGGTCGGTGCCGTCGGGCACGACTTCTTCAACGAGTACGAGCCACACCTGGCTGCCGCCGGGGTCGACACCTCCACGGTGTACGTCTCCGAGAAGCAGCGCACCGCCATGTTCCTGTGCACCAGCGATCTCGAGGAGAACCAGATCGCCTCGTTCTGCCCCGGCGCCATGGGGGAGAGCCAGGAGATCGATCTCGGGGCGTTGCCAGGTGCGCCGCCGGATCCGGACCTGGTCGTGGTCTGCCCCAACGACCCCGAAGCCATGCTCCGTCACACCCAGCAGACGCTCGAGCAGGGGTGGGTGCTCGCCGCCGACCCGAGCCAGCAGCTGCCTCGCTTCGATGGCGATCAGGTGCGCCGGCTCATCGATGGCGCGACCTACCTGCTGTCCAACGACTACGAGGCCGCGCTCGTCGCCGAGCGCACCGGCTGGTCGGAGTCAGAGATCCTCGAGCACGTCGAGCTGCGGATCACCACCCACGGGGAGAAGGGCTGCGTGATCGAGCAGAAGGGTGAGCCCACGCTGGAGGTGCCGGCGGTACCGACGCGCGAGGACGTCGAGCTCGAGCCCACGGGCATCGGGGACGCGTTCCGTGCCGGGTTCTTCGCGGCGCTGGCCTGCGACTTCGACCTCGAACGGTGCGCGCAGCTGGGTTCCGCCGTGGCGACGCAGACGCTCGAGACGGTCGGCCCGCAGGAGTACGACCTGGAACCCGAGACCCTGCTGCCTCGTGTCGCCCGGGTCTACGGCGACGCGGCTGCCGAGGAGCTGGAACCGTTGCTCACCGGTCAGCGCGTCGACGAGCTCACGCCCAGCGCGGCCCACTGAGGAGGTACCGACGATGACCAAGATCGCTGAGCTGCTGGACCGGGGCAAGACCCTGTCGTTCGAGTTCTTCCCCCCCAAGACCGACAAGGGACGGGATCGACTCCGCGAGACCATCGCGGAGCTCGAGCCGCTCGAGCCCTCGTTCGCATCGGTGACCTACGGGGCCGGAGGATCGACGCGTGAGCGGACCGTGGACGCGGTGACCGAGCTCAACGAGAGCGACGCGATCACCGTCATGCCGCACCTGACGTGTGTGGGTCACAAGCGCGAGGAACTGACCGAGCTGATCGGCGACTACGGCCGGCAGGGCATCGAGAACGTCCTGGCGTTGCACGGGGATCTGCCGAAGGACGCGCCGGACATGGAGCCGGGTGACCTGAAGCGCGCGGCGGAGCTGGTCGAACTGGTCCGCGAGGTCGGTGACTTCTCGGTCGGTGTCGCGGCGCATCCCGAAGGACATCCGCTGGCGCCGGACATGGAGAGCGATCGGCAGCATCAGGCCGCCAAGCTCAAGGTCGCGGACTTCGGCGTGACCCAGTTCTTCTTCCGGGTCGAGGACTACCTGCGGTTCGTCGACGAGATGGAGCGTCGAGGGGTGGAGACCCCCATCATCGCGGGGGTCATCCCGATCACCGACGCGAACCAGATCCAGCGCTTCGCGGCGATGTCCGGTGCGGACATGCCGAGCGAGCTGGTCGAACGGCTCGATGCGTATGCGGACGACCCCGACGAGGTGCGCCGAATCGGTGTCGAGGTCGCCACGGACCTCTCGGACCGGCTCCTGGCTGAAGGCGCACCGGGGCTGCACATCTACACCCTGAACCGTGCGGAGGCACCGCGAGCGGTCCACGAGAACCTCGAGTTGGTCGCCGCCTGACGGTCGCCGCCCGAGGATCGCCGCCCTCACGGGGTCGCCGGCCGGGCGGCCCGGTGATGCCCCATCGTTCGATGATGCTCGACAAGGACCAACATGCGTGTGCTCGTAGCCGACCCGCTCTCCGACGCCGGGGTCGGTGAGCTCGCGACGCACTTCGACGTCGACGTGCGCACCGGCTTGGCGAAGGACGCGCTGATCGACGCCATCGCCGACTACGACGCGGTCGTCGTCCGGTCGTCGACCCAGCTGGACGCGGACGTGCTCGCCGCGGCGCCGCAGCTCAAGGTGATCGCTCGGGCGGGCATCGGGTTGGACAACGTCGACGTCGAGGCGGCGACCGAGCGTGGCATCATCGTCTGCAACGCGCCCCGCTCGAACGTGATCAGCGCGGCTGAACACACCATCGCGCTCCTGCTCGCGCTGGCACGCGACGTCCCACGTGCTCATGCGCGGCTCTCCGACGGTCGTTGGGAGCGCGACGCGCACAAGGGCGTGGAGCTCCACAACAAGACGCTCGGCGTGGTCGGCCTCGGTCGGGTGGGCCAGCTGGTCGCCCAGCGGTGCCTCGCCTTCGGCATGAAGCTGATCGCCTACGACCCGTTCATCACGCCGGATCGCGCTGCGCGGCTCGGTGCGACGCTCATCGACGACGTCGACGAGCTGTGTCGCCAGGCGGACGTCATCACGGTCCACCTGCCCAAGACCGACGGGACCGTCGGGCTGGTGGGCGAGGACCAGCTGCGGTCGATGAAGCCGACCGCCCTGCTGCTGAACACCTCCCGCGGCGGCATCGTCGACGAGGACGCGCTCCACACGGCGCTGGCCGAAGGGTGGATCGCGGGTGCCGGGTTGGACGTGTTCGTCGAGGAGCCGGCAACCGACTCGCCGTTGATCAAGCTCGACAACGCCGTGGTCACGCCTCACCTGGGGGCGTCTACCCACGAAGCGCAGGACCGCGCGGGTACCACGGCGGCGGACGACATCCGCCGTGCCCTCCAAGGGGAGTTGGTCCCCAACGCCGTCAACCTCCCCGTCAACGCGGCGGTGCCGGCACGCGTGCAACCGTTCCTCCCGCTCGGTGAACGCGTGGGGCGCTTGTTCAGCGCCTTGTCGGAGACGGCCCCGAGCGACGTCCGTGTCGAGTTCCAGGGCAAGCTCGCCAAGGAGGACACCGAAGCGCTCACGCTGTCGGTGCTGTGCGGGCTGGTGTCGGACGGTTGGGACGAGCCGGTGACGTTCGTCAACGCGACGCAGGTGGCCGAGGAACGAGGGCTCAAACTGTCGACCGCCGACGTGCACGAACCCCATGAGTTGGTGTCGTTGGTCCGCATCACGGCTGGCGACCTGACCCTGGCAGCCACGCTGGTCGGCGCGACCGGCCAGGAACGGCTCGTCGAGGCGTGGGGGTTCGACGTGGACCTGCATCTCGCCGACCACCTGCTGTTCCTGCGCTACCAGGACCGTCCGGGCGTCGTCGGCGTCGTCGGCCGGGAACTCGGCGATGCAGACGTCAACGTCGCCGCCATGCAGGTCGCACGCCGGGAGTCCGAAGGCGAGGCCCTCATGGTGCTCGGTATCGACGAGCCGGCCCCACGTGACGTCCTCGACGGGGTCGCCGACACCATCGGTGCGAGCCGACTCCAGCAGGTCGATCTCGGCAGCTGACCGGCGTTCCGGCTCACGCCTCAGCGACCGCCTCGTCGGTGCGGCGAGCCTCGACGCGTCGCAGCCCGGCCGCACGGTGCTTCCGATCGGTCCGGGTCGCGTCGAGCGCGAACGCGACGTGCCGGCAGGCGATCTCCGGCGGGCGGAGTTCACCGTCGGGCCGGTACCAGATCGCGATCGATTGGAGGCTGCCGAGCAGCGCCCGGTTGAGGTCGACCGGGTGCTCGATCTCGAAGACCCCGGCCGTGGCGCCATCCTTGAGCAGGGCCAGCATCCGTGACTCGAACCGCTTGCGCAGTGCCGTGTAGGCAGCCCGGCGTTCGTCGTCGAGGTAGCGCGCTTCCGGATCCAGCCGGGCGATGCGTTGCCGATGGCACATGAACCGCACGGTGCCGTCGACGACGTCGACGAACCGCGCGAGCGGATCCTCACCGGCTTCCTCGACCGCCTGCGCCGACCGCTCGACCAGATCGTGCATGGAGGCGTTCAGCAGGTCGAGGAGCAGCCCCTGCTTGTTGCCGTGGTGGTAGTACAAGGTGGGGACGGTCACCCCGGCCAGGTGCGCGATGTCTCGGACCGAGGCGCCGTGGTAGCCCTGCTGGGTGAACGCGGTCGTCGCCGCCTCCATGATGGGGCCGAGGGGCAACGGGTCGAAGCGTGCCCAGGTCGGTTCGGCCGGACCAGCGGGACCAGCAGCCGCCGGACCGGGAACGCGGGCAGGGGCCGGGCCGACGGCGCCGGCAGCGTCCCGACCGTCCGAGCGAGCCGCGGCCGCGGAGGTCATCGTGGTGCCATCCGGATGGCACCGTCCAACCGGATCGTCTCCCCGTTGAGCATCGGGTTGTCGACGATCGCGGCGACCAACCGGGCGTACTCCTCGGGCTCACCCAACCGTGACGGGTGGGGGACCTGCGCGCCCAGCGAGTCGAGCGCCTCCTCGGGCAGCCCCATCAGCAGCGGCGTGCGGAACAGCCCCGGCGCGATCGTCACGACCCGGATCCGCTTGTCGGCCAGGTCCCGGGCGATCGGCAACGTCATGCCGACGATGCCGCCCTTGGACGCCGCGTAGGCCGCCTGGCCGATCTGCCCGTCGAACGCGGCCGCCGACGCGGTGTTGACGATCACCCCGCGTTCCTCGCCCTGGGGGTCATGCTGGACCATCTGCGCGGCGGCGAGCCGGATGACGTTGAACGAACCGATCAGGTTCACCTCGACGACCTTGCGGAAGCTGTCGAGGTCGGCCGGCGTGCCGTCACGGGACAGCACCCGGGCGGGCGGTCCGATCCCGGCACAGTTCACCGCGACGTTGAGGTGGCCGAGTTCGGCCGCGGTGGCGACCGCCTCGCCGACCGCGTCGCTATCGGTGACGTCGGCCGGGACGAACGTCGCCGCCGCGCCGAGGTCAGCAGCCACCGACGCGCCGTCGGAGCCCGGAAGGTCCACGATCACGACCTTGCCGCCCTCGTCGACCAGCCGCCGGGCGGTCGCCAGCCCGAGTCCGGACGCGCCGCCGGTCACCAACGCCACGCTCGTTGCGATGTCCATGGGACCTCCTGTCACCGGGTGCCTCGAGCCGTCGGGCGAGGCGCGCCGGCGGTTCGACTCAGAGCCGTTCGATGATGGTCGCGTTCGCCAGGCCGCCGCCCTCGCACATCGTCTGCAGGCCGTAGCGCCAGTCGTTGGCTTCCAGCGCGTTGACCAGGGTGGTCAACAGGCGCGTCCCGGAGGCACCCAGCGGGTGGCCGAGGGCGATGGCTCCACCACGGACGTTGACCCGATCGGGGTCGGCACCGACCTCGCGCTGCCACGCCAGCGGCACCGGGGCGAACGCCTCGTTCACCTCGAAGGCGTCGATGTCGTCGATCGCGAGCCCGCTGCGCTGCAGGACCTGCCGGGTGGCCGGGATCGGTCCGGTCAGCATGTACAGCGGGTCGTCACCGACGACGGAGAACGCGTGGAACCGCGCGCGGGGGGTCAGGCCCAGCTGCTCCGCGCGTTCGGGGGTCATGATCAGCGCTGCTGACGCACCATCGGTCAGCGGGGAGGAGTTGCCCGGTGTGATGTGCCACTCGATCTGCGGGAAGCGAGCCGCGACGTGCTCGTTGTAGAACGCAGGGTCGAGCTGGGCCAGGCCGGCGACGTCGGTGCCGCCGCGCACGGTCTCGTCCAGGGTGGCTTCCACGGGGTTGCCGTCGCCGTCGGTCGTCTTGACCG
>SKNP01000328.1 GCA_007120485.1 Nitriliruptoraceae bacterium | reverse complement strand
TCCGGGGGATCGGGTCCCGGGGATCGGGTCCCGGGCATCAGCCCCGAGGATCAGGTCCGGGGCATCAGCCCCGGGGATCGGGTCCGGCGGATCAGCGGCTGGTCGAGCGCCGACCCTCGTCCGGCTTCAACAGATTGTCAACCCTTCCGCGGGCGGCGTGAGGGTGCGCAGTAAGCTCGTCCGACCCGCCGCGACCCACCCCTGGAGTTCCCGTGAGCCGACTGGTCCTCCGTGGTGCCCGCGAGCCCGGTGACGTCGCCGTCGCCGACGGCCGCATCGTCGCGATCGGCGAGGTCCCTTCGCTTGCCGACGACACCGACCTGCGCGTCGACGGCGACCTCATCACGCCGGGGCTGGTCAACACCCACCATCACCTCTACCAGTACCTGACGCGGGGGTGGGCGACCGACGGCGACCTGTTCACGTGGTTGACCACGCTCTACCCCGTCTGGGGCCGGATCGAGGTCGAGGACGTCGCCGTCGCGGCACGGGTGGGCCTGTCGGACCTGCTGTTGAGCGGTTGCACCACCGCCGCCGACCATCACTACCTGGTCCCCCGGGGTGACGACACCGTGTTCGATGCGCTGGCCGAGACCGCGCTGACGCTCGGCATCCGTCTGCACCTGGCCCGCGGGTCGATGGATCTCGGCGAGGCCGACGGCGGGCTGCCCCCGGACAACGTGGTCGAGGACATCGACGCGATCCTCGCCTCGTCCGAGCGGGTCGCCGATCGCTGGCACGACGCTGACCGCATCCACGTCACCGTGGCGCCATGTAGCCCGTTCAGCGTCAGCCCGGAACTGATGCGCGAATCGGCCGCGTTCGCCCGGTCCCGGGGCTTGCGCCTGCACACCCACCTGGCGGAGACCCGCGAGGAGGAGGCCGACTGCCTGGCCCGTTTCGGCAAGCGGCCGCTCGCGGTGCTCGAGGACCTCGACTGGGTCGCCGATGACGTCTGGTTCGCCCACGGCATCCACTTCGATGACCACGAGGTGGCTCGGCTCGGCCGCAGCGGCGCCGGGGTCGCGCACTGTCCGTCCAGCAACGCCCGTCTGGCAGCCGGGATGTGCCGGGTCACCGACCTCACCGCCGCCGGCGTGCCCGTCGGGTTGGGGGTCGACGGGGTCGCGTCCAACGAGCAGGGCACGCTCCTGCCGGAGCTGCGCCAGGCCCTGTTCACCGCCCGGCAACGCACGGGGCGGGCCGATGCGCTCAGCTCGCACGAGGCGCTCGACCTCGCCACGCGCGGTGGTGCCGCCTGCCTCGGGGTCGACGACATCGGCCGGCTGGAGGTCGGCGCCCGCGCGGACCTGGTGACCTGGCCCGGCGAGGACCTGGTCGACCTGCCCGACCCGATCGACGGGCTGGTGCTCGGACCCGACCGCCGCGCCCGCCACGTGCACGTCGGCGGCGTGCCGGTCGTGCGCGACGGCGAGGTGTTGGGTCTGGACCTGCCTGCGGCCCGGGCCGAACTCGGCCAACGCGCCAAGCGCCTGCGGAGCTGACGCCTCGCGACGGGGATCCGCGGCGGCCGATCGTCACCGCGGGCGAACCGCGGCGGACCGATCGAGCACCGAGCCCGTAGGCTCCAACCGGCGGGGTGACGTCACGACGGGAGATCCGGTGGACGCGACGACCTACAACTACGCGACGTTCGACGGCTACGTCGACGGCGGCCACGAGCAGCGCGAGTTCGCCGCGTGGCCGGACCACCTCCACGCCGGTGAGCTGGCCCCGGACATCCTGGGCACCGCCCTCGACGACGGCACCGAGGTCGCGCTGTCATCGATCTGGAAGCGCCGCACCGTGGTGGTCGAGTTCGGATCGTTCACCTGACCGTACTGTTCAGCAGAGGGTCCTCTGCTCGACGCGGCGGCTGACCGCCACCCGGACGTCGCCTGGTACTTCGTGTACACGCGCGAAGCTCATCCGGGCGAGCACGTCGGCCACCACACCTCGTTCGACGTCAAGCTCGCCAACGCGGCGCTGCTCCGGGACGAGATCGGGATCCGGCGTCCGATCCTGGTCGACGACCTCGTCGGCACCACCCACCGGGCGTACGGGTCGATGCCGAACATGACCTGGGTGATCGGCCGCGGCGGGAAGGTGCTCTACCGCGCCGATTGGACGTCCGCCGCCAACGTGGAGGCGTTCCTCGAACGCCACGAGCGGGGCCGGCAGCGCCGCCCCCCGTCCGGGTCGGTCGCTCCCTACCTGAGCGAACAGATCGAGTACCGCGACGTCGACCGCGAGGCCTTCTACGACCGGCTCCGCCGCAACGGCCCACGTAGCTACGACGAGTTCAAGCGGGCGGAACAGCTCTGGGCCGAGCGACGTTGACCCGAACGAGCCGACGAGGACCACCCCGGTGAGCGAACCCGACGACCACGACGACGTCACGGCGGAGCCGATCAGCTTCGAGGCCTTCCGCCGGTCCTTCTACTACGGCGACCACGCGGACATGCAGTTCAAGTACCTCGCCCGCATGTCGGACGAGGACGCTGCCGACGTGATCGCGGAGGTGCTCCAGACGGTCGGCGAGGTGGTGGACACCGGCGACGTCGACCGACTCCGTCAGGTGGTGACGGACGCGCAGATCCGCGGCTACGAACCGGACGAGCCGGCCGCCCCGACGGTCGAGGACGCGCCGTTCACCCCCTTGTCGACGCCGCTGGTGGACGCACGGCTCGCGCTGCTCTCCGCCGGCGGCGTGTTCGTGCAGGGCGATGACCCCATGGGGCCGGACGGGCCCACACAGGACCAGGCGTTGGATCTGATCCAGGAGTTCCTCCGCGGGAAGGCGACGCTGTCGGAGATCCCGGCGGACACCTCCGTGGACGCGCTCACGGCCCGCCACCCGGGGTACGACGCCCGGACCGCGCAGCGCGACCCGCAGACGGTGTTCCCGCTGGGCCATCTCCGGGCCCTCGCTGACGAGGGACGCGTCCGGCTCGCGGACACCCACTACGCCTTCACCGGCGCCACCTCGCAACGGCGCCTGGAGAAGCAGACCGCACCAGCCTGGGCGGAGCACATGGCTGCGCGTGAGGTGGATGCGGTGTTCCTGGTCGCCACCTGACCGGTGTGCCACGGGTCGGTCGGACTCGTCGCCAGAGCCCTCGAAGCCGCCGGGATCGCCACGGTCAGCGTCGGCGTCCGCGCGTTCCTCCACCGGTTCGTGGAACTGCAGGTCCCCCGGGCGGTCATCACCCCCCACCCCATGGGTCGCACGATCGGATCGGTCGACGATCGGGTGACGCAGCGGCGCGTGGTGGACGCCGGGTTGTCGCTGCTGGAGGGTGCGAGCGCGCCCGGGACGTTCGTCGACCTGGCGACCGGTCAGTAGCTGGCCAGGCTCTCCATCAGCAGGTCGGTGAACGCGTCCACGTCGATGGACGTGCCGACGTGCACGTTGGGCTCACGGCCGGTCACGCCCCACAGATCGACGACCGTCCGTCCGTCGCAGAACGTGCTCGCGGTCTCCACGTCCACGCGCAGGTGACGCGTCTGCAGGATCTCCGGCCGCAGGAGGGCCGCGACCGCGCAGGCGTCGTGGATCGGCACCCCATCCAGTCCGTACTGCTCGCGGTGGAACCGCAGGAAGAAGTCCAGCAGGTCCGCCGCCATCGTCCCCACGGGGGTGTTCAGCTCCCGTAGCTCGTCGAACCGCGACCCCGGGAAGATCGCGCTGTGGGTCACGTCCAGGCCGACCATCACGATCTCCGTGTCGGCGTCGAACACGATCGACGCGGCTTCCGGGTCGACCAGGATGTTGAACTCCGCCGCCGGGGTGGTGTTGCCCTCGTTGATCGCACCACCCATCACCACGAGGCGTTCGATCGCGTGGGCCAGGGTCGGGTCGCGTCGCAGGACCGCAGCGACGTTGGTCAACGGTCCCGTCGCGGCCACCTCGACGGTCTCCCCCGCATCACGGGCTTCGCGCAGCAGTCGGAGCATCCAGTCCACGCTGTGCTCGTCGACCGGGGCAACCGCAGGCTCAGGCAGCACCGGACCGTCCAGACCGGACTCGCCGTGCACGTTCGGCGCGGTGCGCAACGGACGGACCAGCGGCTGCGCCATCCCGCCGCGGACGGGGACGTGCGGCTGACCGGCGACGGTCAGTACCTGCCCGGCCGCACGGACCGCGTTGTCCAGCGTGGTGTTGCCGGCGACGATGCTGAAGCCCTCGACGGTCCAGTCCGGTTGTGCCAGGGCCAGCAGCATGGCGATCGCGTCGTCGTGGCCGGGATCGCAGTCCAGGATCATCCGTCGGGAGGGCGCTGCCGGTGCCACGGGTTCTCCTCGGTCGTCATGGTGGTCCGTCGTCGGTCACACGCCTAGGCTTCGCGCGCACCCGTACTTGTCTGACAACTCGGCCGATCGCGAGTCTCGTCAGACCACCGCGGAACGTCAAGCCCGGCCCGACCGCGAAGGAGCCACCGTGAGCGAGCACGACGTCGGCACGTTGCCGATCCTGGGTGTCCGCCCCGACCGGATCGCGTCCCGAGCGCTGGTCGTCGGCGACCCCCACCGGGTGCCGCTGGCGACGCAGCACCTCGACGACGTCGAGGAGGTCGGCCACGCCCGCGAGTACGTCACCTGCACCGGTAGGTTCGAAGGCGTCGAGGTGACGGTCAGCTCGCACGGGGTCGGTGCCGGCGGTGCGGCCGTGTGCTTCGAGGAGCTCGGGCGCGCCGGCGTGACCCGGCTGATCCGAGCCGGGACCTGCGGTGGGCTGCAGCCCGACGTGGTCGACGGGGACCTGGTGGTGGGCACCGCCGCGGTCCGCGACGACGGCCTCAGCGAACGGCTCGCACCCCTGGCGTGGCCCGCCACCGCCGACCCGACGCTCACGCTGACGCTCGCGAGGTACGCGACCACGTCCTCGCGGACCACGCACACGGGGGTCGTCTACACCACGGCCAACTTCTACCCCAACCCGGACGACGTCGAGGAGCGGTGGCGGCCCTACCACCGGCTCGGCGCGCTCGCGATCGAGATGGAGTTCGCGCCGATGCTGGTGATCGCTCAGCGGCACGGGATCGCCGCGAGCGGGGTCTTCGCCGTCGACGGCAACCTGCTGCAGGCCGAAGCCGACATGAGCGACTACGACCCGGACCGGGCGATCGTCACCGAGGCGAAGGACGCCATGATCCCCGCCGCGCTCACCGCCCTGGTCGCCGACGCCCGCTGACCCCCGAGCCGCCGCGTGGGCCGAGCCCGTCGACCAGGTCGGATGAGGCCAGGTCAGGTGCGGCCAGGATCGGGTCGCCCGGCCCGCACCTACCGCCCCGCGTCGATCGCGCGTAGAGTGCTGCTCGGGGGCGCCGGCCGGAGGGGACGGCATGGGTGAGGCAGCGACCGTCGCCAGGTTCGCGACGCTCACCGACGGGTCGTGCGTCGCCTACGGGGTACGCGGCGACGGTCCGCCCCTGGTGATGGTGCCGGGCTGGCTGTGCCACCTGGAACTGAGTTGGAGCCATCCGGCCGCCGCCAGCGCGCTCGAGAAGCTCGCCACTGCCCATCGGTTCGTGTGGTACGACCGGCTCGGCTGCGGGTTGTCGGACCGGGACGGGTTCGACGTCTCGTTGGACAACGACGTGGAGCAACTGGCCAGCGTCCTCGACGCCGCCGGCATCCGACGGGCCAGTCTGGTCGGCTACTCCTTCGGTGTCCCCCCGGCGGCACGGTTCGCCGCCCGTCATCCGGAACGGGTGGACCGGCTCCTGCTCTACTCCGGGTTCGCTCGTGGCCAGTCCATGATGCCCCGTGACAGCCTGGACGCCAGCACGCAGCTCATCCGTGCGGATTGGGACATGGCCGTGCGGTTGCTGGCGACGCACATGCTCCCCAACGCCAGTTCGCAGGACCTGCGCTGGTTCAGCCGTTTCCAGCAGGTCGCCGCCGAACCGGAGATGGCCGCGCGGCTCCTCGAACACACCTGGGCCATGGACGTGCGGGCCGACCTGGCGGCGATCGACGCGCCGACGTTGGTCGTCCACGATCGCGACGATCAGGTCATCCCCGCCTCGGCCGCCGACGAGCTGGCCACGGCCATCCCCGGCGCCCGACGGCACCTGCTGGACGGCAACGAGCACGACCCGTTCATCCGGGACTCCGGATCGATCGTGGAGGTCATCCTCGACTTCGTCGCCGGTCGTCCGATCGCTCCGCCGTCGATGCTGGAACCGCCGATCGCGTCCCTGACCCCCAGGGAACGAGAGGTGCTCCGCCACATCGCGTCCGGAGCGACCAACGAGCGGATCGCAACGATGCTCGGCATCGCGACCAAGACGGTCGAGCGGCACGTCACCAACGTCTACCGCAAGCTCGGTGCTGGCGGCCGGGCGGACGCGACGCGGGCCGCGGTCGCGATGGAGCTGGTCTCGGCCGGGTCAGACCCGTGACCTGCCATCTGCGGGGTTCCCCGTAGACCGGACGCGGGAGGTCCCCGATGGTCGACGCCGAGGTCACGACGTAGCGTGCTGGACGACGGTCCACACCGACGACGCGGTCCACATCGACGGCGCAGAGGGAGGGACGCCCGATGGTCACGACGACCACGACCCGGTCCGAGGTGGTGTCGCCGGACGGCACCGCCATCGCCTACCACAGCAGCGGCGAGGGGCCTCCGTTGCTGCTCGTGCACGGCGGGCTCGGTGACCACACGCGCTGGGAGGCGTTGCGACCGCTGCTCACGCCCCACGTCACCGTCCATGCGATGGACCGGCGCGGGCGTGGCGCGAGCGGCGATCACCCCGAGTACCAGCTCGAGCGAGAGTTCGAGGACGTGGCTGCGGTGATCGACGCGATCACGAACGCCTCGGGGAGCCCCGTCGATGTGTACGGCCACTCGTTCGGCGGGCTCTGCGCCTTCGGCGCCGCGCCGCTCACGTCCAACATCAGCCGGCTCGTGCTCTACGAGGGTTGGCCACCGGTCGACCCGGAGGCGTGGGTCCCACCGGAGGGGCTGATGGAGCGGCTGGATGCCATGCTCGAGGATGGCGACCGCGAGCGGCTCGTCGAGACGTTCCTGCGCGAGTACGTGAAGATGACCGACGAGCAGGTCGAGGCCTACCAGCAGCAGCCGTCGTGGCCAGCCCGCGTCGCGGCTGCCCACACGATCCTCCGCGAGGAGCGCGCGTTCCCGGGGACACCCTTCGACCCCGCGGACGCCGCGAAGGTCACCGTGCCCACGCGTCTGCTGGTCGGGGAGGACCAGGCGCTCGACTGGCGATCGGAGGTCGTCAGCGAAGCGATCCCCGACGCGACCGTGTCGGTGCTCGAAGGCCAGGGCCACACCGCCGATATCACCGCCCCTGGGCTGGTCGCCGACCAGCTCCTGACGTTCGTTGGGGCCCGCAGCTGAGCTCCACCTCGACGGCCCCGCATCGAGACCGACGTGACGCACCGGCCGAAGCGCCCCGACTCGACCCGAGCGCGGATGCCGGTGCTCGCCGGACTGCTGGCACCGATCGTCTTCAGCCTCGGCGTCGTCGTGGCGGGTCTGACCTGGCCGGGGTACCGCCACCGAACCCAGAACGTCAGCGACCTCGGCGGCACCGAAGCGCCGTTCGCGATCGTCCAGAACGCCAACTTCGTCCTCACCGGCCTGCTCGTCGTCGCGTTCGCGTCTCGCCTGGTCCGCAGCGACATCGGGCGTCGGACCGCAGCCAGCCCGTGGTTGGTCGGCTTCTTCGGCGCGACGATGGCGATCCAGGGTGCGACGCCCTGCACACCTGGCTGTGCGCAAGGGACCGTCGCCGACGTGGTCCATGGCCTGGCCGCGCTGTCCGGCTTCGGGTCGATGGTGGTCGCCACGCTGCTCGTCTGGCGTGCGATGCGCTCCGAAGCCGGATGGGCGACCTTCGCGAGGTTCTCGGCCTGGACCGGGATCGTCACGTTGGCGTTCGTCGTCGCGTGGCTCGCTACCACGGCCATCGACCCCGGGATGCTCGCCGCAGGCGTGCACCAGCGGTTGTTCATCGCCACCGTGCTGGTCTGGCTCGGGTCGACCGCCTTGCGGCTGCTCTCATCGAGTCAGGAGACGAGCGTCGCTGACGGCGACCGCGTCTGCGGGTGACGCTCACGCGGTCTGCGCCCCGTCGGTCCCGTAGGCTCGCCGCATGGGTGGCGACTCCCGGGCCGACGAGCACCTGGACGCGGGCCGCGACGCGTTGGCGCGGGGCGCGTGGCAGGAAGCGCACGACCGGCTCGAACAGGCCGTGTCGCTGGGTGCCGGCGCGGACGCGCTCGAGGAGCTCAGTTGGGCCGCCTGGTGGCTGGAGGACGTCCCTGGTTGCCTCGACGCGCGGGACCGGGCCTACCGCAGCTACCGCGAGCAGGACGACCTGCGGTCGGCGGCGCGGATGGCCCTGTGGCTCGGCGACGACCACGCCTCGTTCCGGGGGGCACACGCGGTGGCGGACGGCTGGTTCGCGCGGGCCCGACGCCTGCTCGGCGAGGTGGCGCCGTGCCCCGAGCACGGCTGGTTGGCGGTGTTCGACGCGCACCGGGCGCTGCGCGCCTCGGACCTGGCCATCGCGTCGCAGCTGGCGCGGGAGGCACAGGAGCACGGTCGGCAGCACGGTGCGATCGCGCTCGAGATGTTCGCCGTCGCCACCGAGGGCGTGGTCCGGGTCGAGCAGGGTGAGATCGTGGAGGGCCTGCGCTGCCTGGACGAGGCCGCGACGGCCGCGCTCAGCGGGGAGTACGAGCAGCTGGCACCGGCAGCCTGGGCCTGCTGCCTGGTGCTGTCGACGTCCGAGCAGCTCCGCGACTACGACCGGGCGGGTCAGTGGTGCCGGCAGGTCGCCGCGTTCAGTGAGCGGATGGACGCCCGGTTCCTGCGTGGTGTGTGCCGCTCCCACTACGGCGCGGTCCGGGCGTGGCAAGGCGAGTGGGACGAGGCGGAACGCGAGCTCGTCGGAGCGCTCACCTCGTTGGGGACCGAGCATCCCTCCTGGCGAGCGGATGCGCTGACGCGGCTCGGCGAGCTGCGTCGTCGTCAGGGACGGTTCGACGATGCGGAGGC
>SKNP01000282.1 GCA_007120485.1 Nitriliruptoraceae bacterium | reverse complement strand
GTGGGCGAGGGGGGACTTGAACCCCCATGTCCTTTCGGACACACGGACCTGAACCGTGCGCGTCTGCCAATTCCGCCACCCGCCCAGGTGGAGCGGCGCAGCGTACCAACGCCCCGACGGGTCCACCAACGCGGCCCTCGACGCGCAACCGACGCGGTGACCGCCACGCCCCACCTCGATCAAGGCGACCGCCCGACCGGGCCACCCGGGCAGGTGACCAACCGTCGTACCGGAGTCGTTCGGACGGGTGGAGCCAACGACCTGCTCGGCTACGCTTCCCGGCGGCACGGGTGGATCGACACCCCTGCTTCAGCGGTGAACGGCGTCGCGGAACGCGAGGACCAACGCGTCAGACGACCGAACGCGGGCCAGCCGACGCGGTGCGGTTCAGCGCCAGCAACCAGACGCGACGTGCAGGACCGGCATTGGGTGTCCTCCAGGAGTTCGAACGGCGCCTCGAAGGAGCCGTCGAGGGCTTCTTCGCGCGCGCGTTCCGCTCGGGCGTCCAACCGGTCGAGCTGGCCAAGTCCGTCCAGCGCTACGCGGAGGACAACCAGCACGTGACCGCCGACGGCGTGGTGGTGCCCAACGTCTACCGCCTGGCGGTCGGCCCGAAGGACCACGAGCGGCTCGAAGGCTTCGGCAGCTCGTTGCCCCGCGAGCTCGCCGAGGTGGTCGTCCGCACCGCGGACGAGCGCGGCTGGAAGCTCCGCGGGCCCGCCCGGGTACGCATCGAACTCGACGACGACATCAAGCTCGGACGCTTCCGCCTGGCCGGACGCGTGGAGGCGGTCGAACCCCACGCCAACCGTGCCACCCAGGGCGCGCCCGGCGGAGCCAGCGCCCGGCCCGCGCAACCGTCAGCCTCCGGCGTCTACGCGGCCCAGTCGGCCCCGGCCCCGACCCCAGCCCCGACGCCGTCGGCGCCGGCCGACGACCGTGCGGCGATCGACCAGACCCAGGTGGTCGGCGCGGTGCCCAAGGCCGAGCTCGAGCTGGTCGTGCGGGCCGGTGGGTCGTCCTCCGGGCAGCGCGTCCCGCTGCACGGCAGCCGGATCACCGCCGGACGCATGCGCTCCTGCGACCTGACGATCGACGACTCCACCGTCTCACGTGAGCACGCCGCGTTCGTGCGGCGCAGCGACCACTGGTGGGTGGTCGACCTCGGTTCCACCAACGGCACCCGGGTCAACGGCCGCCAGGCCGCCGAGCACCCGCTCGGACCCGGTGACCGCGTCGAACTGGGCGACGCGGTCGTCGAGCTCGTGGGGGCCTGAGGTGCCCATCGAGCTGCTGACGTTGCTGAAGTTCGCGTTGCTCGCGTTGCTCTACCTCTTCGTGGGGCGCACCGTGAAGACGGTGGCTACGGAGGTCACCGGCGGCCGACGTCGCAAGAACGCCCCGACCCCCCGCCCGGCGGTGGCCTCGCCCTCGGAGCAGTCGCGGCGGTCCCGCCGCATCCCGAAGGAACTGGTCATCCACGTCGGCAGCGGCTCGCCGAAGGTCGTGCCGCTCTCCGGCCACGGCGTGGTGCTCGGCCGCCGCAACGTGGACGTCCTCCTCGACGACGTCTACGTCTCCGACGAGCATGCGCAGGTGATGCCCGACGATGGCAGCTGGTCGGTACGCGACCTGGGTTCGACCAACGGCACCTTCCTCAACGGCGCCAAGGTCACCCGTCCGACCCCGCTCGCGGTCGGCGACCAGATCCGCGTCGGCAAGACCCACATCGAGGTGCGGCGATGAGGAGCATCGTCGCCGCCGGGCGCACCGACGTCGGCCAGGTGCGTGAGGGCAACGAGGACGCGTTGCTGATCCGCGACGGGCTGTTCGCCGTTGCGGACGGGATGGGTGGCCACGTCGCCGGCGAGGTCGCCTCCGCCACCGCACTGGAACAGGTCGAGGACCTCGACGGCCGCGTGTACCAGGACGCCGACGCCGCCATCGCCGCGTTGCGCACCGCGGTGGTGGAAGCCAACCGCACCGTGTCCCAGCTCGCGGAGGAACGCCCCGAGTACCGGGGGATGGGGACCACGCTGACCGCAGCGATGGTGGAGGGCCGCCGGCTCCACGTCGCCCATGTCGGCGACTCCCGCGCCTACCTGCTCCGCGACGACCATCTGCGCCAGCTCACCGACGACCACACCCTCGTGCAGCACCTCGTCGACGAAGGGCAGATCACCGCGACCGAGGCGGAGACCCACCCGCAACGCTCGATCATCACCCGCGCCATCGGTATCGGTGCGGAGGTCGAGGTCGACACCATCACCGTCGACCTGCGGGCCGGTGACCAGTTGCTGCTCTGCTCCGACGGGCTCACGGGCGTGGTCGAGGACGAGCGCATCGGCGAGCTCCTGCGCTCCGGCGACCCACCGCAGGCGGTCGTCGACCAGCTGGTCCAGGAAGCCAACGACGGTGGCGGCCCGGACAACATCACGGTCGTGCTGTTGCGCTACGAGGACCCGGACGCGGCGCAGGAAGCCTCCACCTCCACCGCGCCGATCACCATCTCCAGCCGGACGGACCCGGCCGATGGCGACTGGGCCTCCGGGGTCTCCAAGTACGGCGCGTTGACCCGTGGTGGGCTCCCGCAGGCTGGCGAACCCGACGACGAACGCCGCAACGTCGGCGCGATCTTCGGCCGCGCGACGGCCATCGTGCTGGCTCTCGCCCTGCTGGCCGGTCTGGTCTACGGCGGCGGGCAGTTCCTGCTCTCCCGCGAGTACTTCGTGGCCACCGACGGCGATGAGGTGGTGATCTACCAGGGCGTCGACACGCAGATCGGACCGCTCGACCTCTCCCGGGTGGTGGAGCGCTCCGAGCTCGAACTCGACGACGTCCAGGAGTGGTACCGCCCGACGTTGGAGGCCGGCCGACCGGCCGCGGACCTCGCCGATGCCCGACGCATCATCCGCGGCATCCCCGTGCGCGACGCCGCCGACGATCCCGACGACGCCGATGGCGACCTCGGGGACGACGACGCCGACATCGCGGACGACGAGGTGGAGGACGCGGCCGCGGGCGGCGGACCCCTCGGGTGAGCGGCGGCTCGGGCGGGACCGCTGATGCGCCCCGGACGCGCGAAGCGCGACTGCTGACCGGCGCGGTGATCATCACCGCGTTCGCCGCCATCCTGCTGGGCTGGTCCGAAGCTCCCGACCTTCCCCCGGCGGCGGTCGTCACCGGACTCGCCCTCGCGGTCATCGCCATCGTCGCCCACCTCGCCGTCCGCGGCGCTGCCCCGCACGCCGACCCGACGCTGTTGCCCATCGCGTTCCTGCTCAACGGGCTCGGGCTGGTGTTCGTCCGCCGCGTCGACATGGCGACCGGTAGCGACCTCGCGGCCACGCAGACGGTGTGGACCGCCGTCGCGGTCGGTCTGCTGTGCGCGACGCTGCTGTTCGTCCGCCGGATCCGTGAACTCGCCCGGCTGCAGTACACCTTCGGGCTGCTGACCCTGGTGCTCCTGCTCATGCCCTTGGTCCCCGGACTGACCGCCGGGATCATCAACGGCGCACAGCTGTGGATCGACCTGTTCGGGATGCGGTTCCAGCCGGGTGAACTCGCCAAGCTGTCGATGGTGATCTTCCTGGCGGCCTACCTGGAACGGAACCGGGCCCTGCTGTCGGTCGCCACCCAGCGGGTCGGACCGATCCTGCTGCCGGCGGCCCGACACCTGGCCCCGGTGCTGGTCGCCGTCGTCCTCGCGCTGGTGATCATGGCGGGCCTGCGCGACCTCGGTTCGGCGTTGCTGTTCTTCGGGACGTTCGTCGCGCTGCTGTACGTCGCGACGGGACGGCTCGCCTACCCGGTGGTGGGCGCGGCGTTCTTCGCTGCCGGCTCCTTCCTCGTCTACAACCTGTTCGGCCACGTCCGGATCCGGGTACGGATCTGGCTGGATCCCTGGGCTGACGTCGGCGACACCGGCTACCAGTTGGCCCAGAGCCTGTTCGCGTTCGGCACGGGCGGAGTCACCGGGACCGGACTCGGCCAGGGGCGGCCGCAGGACGTGCCGTTCTCCGCCACGGACGCGATCTTCACGGTCATCGGCGAGGAGCTCGGGCTGCTCGGCGCCACTGCGGTGCTCCTGCTCTTCCTGGTGATGATCTTCCGGGGTTACCGGATCGCGCAGACCGCCAAGGACGAGTTCAGCACCCTGCTGGCCACCGGGCTGACCACGCTGCTGGCGTTCCAGACCTTCGTCATCGTCGGGGGGCTGACCCGGCTGGTGCCGCTGACCGGGATCACGCTGCCGTTCGTGTCGTACGGCGGGTCGTCGCTGCTGTCCAACTACCTCATCGTCGCGCTGCTGTTGCGCATCAGCGACGACTCCCGCCGCAGCGCCCTCGCGCCGGTCAGCGCGAAGCCGTCGCGGAAGGCCGCGTCATGAGCCGCCAGATCACCCGCCTGGCGTTGGCCGTCCTGGTGCTGTTCGCTGCGCTGTTCGTCAACCTCAACGTGATCGCGCTGTTGCAGGCCGACGACCTGTCCACCCACCCGGCCAACCGACGCCTGATCATCCAGGAGTACGCGATCGAGCGTGGGCCCATCGTGGTCGGGGAGCAGGCCATCGCCCGCAGCGTGGAGTCCGGCGACGAGACGCTGCGGTACCAACGCACCTACCCCGAGGGGCAGCTGTACGCGCACATCACCGGCTACTACTCGGTGCTGCTGCAGCGGTCCGGCCTCGAGCAGGCGCTCAACGAGGAGCTCACCGGCCGGCCGGCGGAGGTGCTCTCGCAGAACCTCGCACAGCTGCTCGGCGGGATGGACCGACCCGGCAACGCGGTGGAGCTGACCATCGACGGGCGGGCTCAGGCCGCCGCCCGCGACGCGCTGGACGGCCGCCGAGGGGCGGTCGTCGCGATCGATCCGACCACCGGCGGCGTGCTGGCTGCCTACAGCAACCCGACGTTTGACCCGAACCCACTGTCGAGCATCGACACGGCCGACATCAACGAGGCCTGGACGCCCTTGCAGGACGATCCCGACCGACCGCTGCTGGACCGCACGATCGCGGAGACCTACGCCCCCGGTTCGGCGTTCAAGGTGGTCACCGCCGCCGCCGCGCTCGAGGCCGGGCTCGAACCGGGGGAGATGTTCCCGGACGAAGGCGTCTACGACGTGCCCCAGACCGAGGCCAACATCGGCAACTTCGGCGGCGGGCGCTGTGCCGATGGGGACGAGATCAGCCTGAGCGATGCCATGGCGGTCTCGTGTAACACCGTCTTCGCGCGGCTCGGGGTCGACCTCGGTGACGATGCACTGCGTGAACAGGCCGAACGGTTCGGCTTCAACGATGCCCCGCCCTACGAGCTGGGGGTCACCCGCAGCGTGTTCCCCGACGAGCTGGACACCCCCTCGACCGCGCAGAGCGCTATCGGGCAGCGCGACGTCCGGGCCACCCCGATGCAGATGGCCCTGCTCGCCGCCGCCATCTCCAACGGGGGACAGCTGCCGCGACCCCACCTCGTCGCCAACATCCGTGACCCCGACGGCCAGACGATCGGTGGGCCGGACGAAGGCCTGTGGAACGACCCGGCCGGGGATGGGCGGCCCGTCTCGCCTCGCACGGCCGACCAGCTGCGCTCGATGCTGATCGATGCGGTCGAGTCCGGGACCGGCACCAGCGCCCGCATCGACGGGGTCACCGTCGGCGGCAAGACCGGCACGGCGCAGACCGGCCAGACCCCCAACGCCTGGTTCATCGGCTTCGCCGGCAACGACGTCGCGGTCGCGGTGGTCCTCCCGGACGCCGGCGAGGACGCCACGGGCGGGCAGGTGGCCGCCCCGGTCGCCCGCGCCGTGATGCAAGCAGCGCTCCGGGACGATGGATGAGCGCTTGTAGGCTCCGACGCCGGACCCCGATCCGACCGACACCGGAAGGCGACGACCGGTCCGCAACCCACGGACCGCGGAGGCACACGTGAGCGAAGGACGGACCCTCGCCAGCCGGTACGAGCTGCAACGACCGCTCGGCCGGGGTGGCATGGCCGAGGTGTTCGCAGCACACGATCACACCCTCGGTCGCGAGGTGGCGGTCAAGCTCCTGCTCGAGCGGTTCCACGAGGACGAGGCGTTCGTCCGACGGTTCCAGGACGAGGCGCGTCACGTGGCCCGCCTCAACCACCCGAACCTGGTTGCGGTGTACGACACCGGCACCGACCACGGTCAGCCGTTCATCGTGATGGAGCTGGTCGAGGGACGTTCCCTCCAGGAGGCGATCGCTGCCGGCGGCCTCACCGAGGATCGCGCGCTGGAGGTCGTCGCCGACGTCTGCGCCGCGCTGGCCTACGCCCACGACCGCGGCCTGGTCCACCGCGACATCAAGCCGGCAAACATCCTGCTGTCGGACGACGGCTCGGTGAAGGTCACCGACTTCGGGATCGCCCGCACGGTCGACAACCAGACCGTCACCCGCACCGCCGCCGTGCTCGGGACCGCCGCCTACCTCTCGCCCGAACAGGCACAGGGACTGGACGTCGATACCCGCAGCGACCTCTACTCGCTCGGTGTGGTGCTCTACGAGGCGCTGGTCGGCACCCCGCCGTTCCAGGGCGACTCCCCGGTCACGATCGCCTACCAGCACGTGCAGGAAGCTCCCCGGCCCCCGCGCGAACTCGAACCGTCGCTCTCGCCGGCCGCCGAAGCGATCACGATGCGTGCGTTGGCGAAGAACCCAGCCAACCGCTACGGGCATGCGGCCGAGATGCGCGACGATGTCGTCAGCGCCCGGGTCGGTCAACCGGTCGCCGCACCCGCGGTCCTCACCGCCGACGACACCGCCCTGTTGCAACCCGACCCGGCGACCCGCGCCGTCCGCAGCCATGAGGAACAACGCCGCCGACGGGGGGTGTTGTGGGTCCTGCTGTCGCTGCTGGCGCTGGCCGCGTTGATCGGTGGCGGCATCGCCCTCGCCGCGTTGCTGAGCAACGGCGACGAGGAGATCCTCCTCCTGCCGGTCACCGACGTCATCAACCAGCCGCAGGACGTCGCCATCGACCTGCTCGAACGTGACGGGTTCGTCGTCGGCAACATCGTGGAGGAGCCGAGCGACGAGTTCGATGCCGGCCGCGTCATGGAGCAGGACCCGGCACCGGGCACCGACGCCGAGGAAGGCAGCACGGTCGACCTGACGGTCTCGGCCGGACCCGACGTCACGGAGGTCCCCGACCTCGAGGGACTGACCGAGGACGAGGCCCGGGCCGCACTGCGCGACGCCGACCTCAACGTCGGCAACGTCGACCGCCGGTTCGACGAGGACGTCGAGGAGGGCCGGATCATCTCCAGCGACCCGCCGGGCGGTGAGGAGGTCGGGACCGGATCGTCGGTCGACCTGCTGATCAGCCGTGGGGTCGAGGAAGCCACCGTCCCCCCGGTGGTCAACCGCTCCGAACAGGACGCCATCGAGCTGATCGAGGACCGCGGACTCGTCCCCGACATCGAGCGGGACTACTCCGACGTGGTCGTCGAAGGCGACGTCATCTCGCAGGACCCCGACCCGGGGACCCGTCTGCCGGTCGGGCAGTTCGTCACGATCGTCATCTCCCGTGGCCCGGAGCCCCAACCGGAGCCTGAACCCGAGCCCGAACCCGAACCGGAACCCGAACCGGAACCGGATGACGACGAGGACGAAGACGACGACGAAGACGACGAGGACGAGGACGAGGACGAAGACTGATCGAGCCGGGGTACGAGGTGCCCTCGGGTTCGCCGCAGCTCAGCTGGAGCTCTCGCCCACCTCGTCGGACGCTCGGGTGACGTCGAGGAGGGCCCGGGCACCGACGATCACGGCCGCCACGCCAGCCGCGAGCACCAGGGCGACCGAGGCGCGCACCACCTCCACCGGCACCGGCCCCGGCACGATCGGACGGGTCAACGCCCCGACCTGGACCAGGCCCCACACCACCGCCGGGATGCCGGCCGCGGCGACCAACCAGCGGGCACGGGCCGGATGTTGGCGGCGTGACGCCCAGGCCGCCGCCAGGACGGCGAGCAGCGTCCCGGGCAGCACCAGCAGCGCCGGCTCGATGTCGGCGCCGGTCGGCAGCGACCACGTCGTGGCGATCCCCAGCGCACCGCTGAGCAGCGCCGCGCCCACCAACGCCGGGACCAGGGCGCGTCCGGACCTGGCCAGACCGATCCCGCCCAGCAGCGCGACCGCGGCCGCCAGCCCCGGCCAGACCGGGGACGGTCCGGGGTGCCACACGAGTTCCCCCACCACCTCGACGTCCTGGCCGTCCACCGCCATCGGGATGGCCCAGTCCAGGACGGGCTGGGCGGCGTCGACCGCCGGATCGACACCCGGTGGCAGCCCGGGTGACATGAAGTGGATGCGGTGGTCGTGCCAGGAGTACTCCCCGCCGCTGGCCACGACCTCCCACGCCGGTGGCGCCTCCGCGTCCGCGTCGGCCGGCACGTCCACGTCCGCTGCGCCGTAGCGGGCGTCGTTGAGCCACCGAGCCGGGGACCGCTGGTTGACCGCGACCGTGCCGTTCGCGTCGAACCGCAGGTACGGCTCGTCGTCGTAGCCGGGGACCTCGACGGTCGTGCCCGCCGGTACCCGCAGCGTGAGGTAGGCGTCCCCGCCGATGACCTCGGCGTCGATCGCCGCCGCTGCATCGTCGGGCCCCTCGACCGCCGTCACGCTCGAGCGGTAGTGCGTCGGGCCCGGTGGGTCGGCCAGCGCCGGCGCGGGCACCAACAGGACCGCAGCGAACGCGCCCAGCAGGATCGTCGCCCACCGAGCGACGAGCGACCGGTGACGGCTCGCGGTGACAGCATCAGGCACCGCCGTCGCCCCCCACGCTCCGGCGCTGCACGAGGTACCCGGCACCTGCCAGCACCACGGCGGCGAGGACGATCCAGACCCAGGCCATGCCACCACCGTCGTCGCCTTCCGCCGCAGCGTCGACCTGCTCGTCCTCGTCCGGCTCGTCGGCGGCGAGGTCCTCGTCGGCCACGTCCTCTTCGACCGCATCGTCCTCCAGGGCGTCGTCCTCCGCGGCCTCGTCCGCCTCATCGTCCGCGGCATCGTCGCTGGCCTCGTCCTCCTCGGCGCCATCGTCGTCCGGCTCCGGCTCCGGCGGCGGGGGCGCGTCC